>CAZZJJ010000005.1:0-22323 GCA_964654405.1 uncultured Treponemataceae bacterium | reverse complement strand
CCCGTCACTTCTTCTTTCCCATACCCAAGCTTCAGCTCTTTGAGCTCATAGCTTTGCTCATCCCCCACAATCCCCTTGCCGCTTATCCTCACGGAAGTCCCTTTCATGCTCCCGCTCGCTTCAGCCTTCCCAATCACCCAGCTTACTTTCTTCCCCTGCCCCTGCAGACTCCCTTCAACACTCACGGTGCCTCCGTCCACTCCCGCAAGCAATCCGGCATCGCCTACCCCCGCTAACTCAAAAAGCTTCCTGATCTCCTCAATGCCTACCCCTTCCGCCTTCAGCTGCGCTTCATACCACCCTTTCTCTTTCCCGTAGCTCCCCGCCGCCTCCAGCCTCCCTTTCCCAAACCCAGCTTCCAGCCCAATATCATATCGATCCGCCTGCTCCGTTACCTGCGCCTTTATACCCCAGGCCGCTCCTGCTTTCGCCTGCACGCTCCCTTGAGCTGTATACTTCCCGCTTTTCCCCGCAATATCGAACGCCCCTTCAAAACCCTTCCCCTTAACCCGCAGCGCTCCCCCCAGCTCCAGTGCCTCATACCTAACCACTCCCTCATACCGCGCCTCCGCCTCCCCGCGCCGCACCACCGCCTCTCCCCGGACTCCGGCACTGTCCCCCTTCCCTGCAAGCTTTACCTCCGTTTCGCTGACATCCACTCCGAATACCAGGTCCCCCGCAGCCCCCTGCACCGTCACGTCCCCCTCATACCACATGCCGCTTGTGCCCGTCTTGACGCCGCTCTCTCCCCCGCTCATCCCTGCCCGGACTACCCCTGTATACCGCAATACCCCGAGCTCTTTGAGAACCCCTGCTTCCGCTGTCACCACCGTCCCCGGCACAAACTCCCGCAGCGTAATCTCCCCGCGCATCTGCCCGTCAAAGCCTGCTGCCAAAGTCCCGCTGTACCCTCCACCTTTGAGCTGTATCGCAACCCCTTCCCGTCCACCTTCCTTAAACCCTTCTATCCCAAACTTCTGCTCCCGGACTTCATACCCCTTCCCCACAAGCCCTGCCTGCCCTTCACCCCTCCATGTCAACAGTTCCCCATACTCACCGCTCATAACCTTCGCAAGATCAAGACCCCCCTGCGCTTCCACATACCCGTTCACTACAAGCCCTTCCGCCGCTTCGTACCCCAGCACCCCCACCCGGACCTTCCCGAAACCTTCCCCATAACTGACCCTGACCTCATACCGGGCACCATTCCCCATCACCTGCCCTTTCCCCGTCAGCGATCCCTGTACCGTGACGCCTCCCTGCCCATAAACCCCGCTCACCAACCCTATAACCTCATACCCCTTCCCGCTGACTGCCGCCCGCTTGACCGTAAACCCTTTCCCATCTGCCTTGTACCCTTCAATCATGACCTCCGGCACTGCCTGCAAACCTTCATACCCAACCTTCAGCCCCTTCCCCTGGACTTCCCAGTCCCCTGCTCCCCCATACCGGAACTCCGCGTCAAACCCAAACCGCCCAACCCCTTCCCCAAGCACCACCGGCAGCCCTTCTGCCTGTACCTTCCCCTTCACAACCCCTTTCTCCAGCGCCACTTCCCCAAAAAGCCCATGACTCCCGCTGAATTTTACCACCCCCTGCCCATACCCAACTGATACCTCATACTCCTGCCCCTTGTACCCAATAACCCCTTCAAACCCTAATCCTCCCCCCAGCTTCCCTCTCCCCCGCCCCGTCACTTCTTCTTTCCCATACCCAAGCTTCAGCTCTTTGAGCTCATAGCTTTCAGCGTTCTTTAAAACCGCATCCGCAGAAAATGATAGCTTTTCCTTGCCGGAACTGTACTCTCCGCCAGCTTTCAGGCTGTAATTCCCCGATTTTCCATTGATCAGCCCTTCAGCCAGCAAATCCTTCCCCTTGAGGGTTATCTTTCCTCCCAGTTCCAGCTCCCGATAAGCGATTTTTCCGTTATATCGGGCTTCATACCCATTCTGTCGTGCGATGGCTTCTCCGCTGAATCCTGTACCATCCCCCTTGCCTGCAATTTTCGCCAGCGCATCACTAACATCGACACCATCAATCTTCTGCCCCTTAGCACCTCGCGCTGATATTTCACCTGAATACCAGAGACCCTTTCCTGCCGAGCCCGCATGATAGCCGCCCCGGATATTTCCCTCATACCGAAGCCCCAACAATTCCTTCAGCAGACCTTCCGTCCCTGCAACATCTGCCGATGGGATATAATTAGCCATCTGGATTGAAAAACCGACAAGATCCTTAAAATCGTAATTACCCGCGATTATCAGGCTGTCCGAGGGTGACACTTTGCAGTGTACCCCTCCTGTGCCCTGATCAGCCTCAATCGCGAGATTCCGCACTGAAATGCCGCGGTATGCAATATCTGCCGTTGCCTGGTAATGCGATGAGGAAAAATCAGCCGCAAGCTGGGATGAAATGGAAAAAATGTCGACGAATACTGTGTCCAGTCCTATCGAGGACAGTCTGATATCAGCTTTTATCAATGGACTGGAAATTTCAGGCGCACCCGCTTTTGTCGAAATTTGAACTGCGGAAGAATTCACATGAAAAACATCGACAAGACCCGCATGCACGACTATGTCGGTGTCTTTCAGAAGAACAGAGAGCCGCGGCGAGGGCTGCTCTGCCTGCTTTGCAAGATAGGCAGAAAGCCTATTATATATCGATATATCCTTCTCAAGAAAAAGCTCAATCACGGAACCTTCGGCAACAATTTCTTTCAAAATTCCTGATGTCCTGCCAAACAAGGCTGCAAAAGGATTGAAAATAAAATCGAGCTGTTTGATTGAAGCGACTTTTCTGCGTGAAACGGCGTATTGACTGGTTTCTTCCTGAAAAAGCTCAAGCCCGTGCAATGAAACATGGTCAATCCCGGTAAACATCACATACTCATAGCCTAAACGAAGGCTGGTAGCCTCATAGACAAGGTTGACAGCCTGATTGACTGCTTTTTCTATCTGATAATTGGCTTCTCGATGGATAGGCGGAAGAATGAGGACAGCAAAAAGAACCGCTGAAATGAGGGCGAGTATCAGAACTGTTGAAAGTCTTCCTCTTTTCTTCGTCATGCACCTTGTTCCC
This sequence comes from uncultured Treponemataceae bacterium, assembly GCA_964654405.1. GTDB lineage: Bacteria > Spirochaetota > Spirochaetia > Treponematales > Rectinemataceae > JAJTBL01. The sequence goes on along the minus strand of CAZZJJ010000005.1, from coordinate 19,245 downwards.
GAATGGCAAAATCTTAAAGTGTTCTATATACTAACATATCATGGCAGGCAAAGACACTAACTTTAGCGTAAATAATTTTATCGTTTTTGAGGGAATTGACGGTTCAGGCACGACGACACAGATGGCATATCTGGCATCTGTATTTTCTCGGAGGAAAACACCGGTTTTTTTTACTGCTGAGCCGACAGAGCGGCCCGAGGGTAAGCTAATCCGCCGCATTCTCAAAGGTGAGCTCGACGCTGATCCCGGCACGGTGGCTCATTTATTCGCCTCTGATCGGTATCAGCATCTTTACGGTAAAAATGGAATTATTGAACATCTTCAACATGGTGAAATTGTCATCTGCGACCGGTACGTGCTATCAAGCCTCGCATATCAGGGAATATCCTGTGGCAATGATCTCCCGCGCTACCTGAACGCGCGATTCCCGCCTCCCGGGCTGACGGTTTTTTTCAGAATTGAAGCCGGCAAAGCCATGCAAAGGGTTCAGAGGCGGCAAGAGCTGGAAATATTCGAGAAACTGCCCTTTCAGCTGGCTGTGGAAGCGGCATATGAAGCGGAAATCGCTTCAGCGATGCAATCTGGTTGGAAGATTGAAATTCTGAATGCCGAGGAGAGTCTCGAGAATGTGTCCCGCCAGCTTGTCGAAATAATCGACCGGCATCTCAGCGAATCAGCATAGCATCCCCATAGCTGAAAAATCGATATTCAAGACGAATGGCTTCTTCATAGGCTGAAAGTATTCGTTCTCGGCCCGCAAAAGCGGAGACCAGCATCAGCAGCGTCGATTTCGGGGTATGAAAATTGGTAAACAGCTGGTCCACTATCCTGAATTGATATCCGGGATAGATGAAAATACTCGTACTGCCAGCTCCAGCCTTCAGCTCGCCCGACTGGCTTGCCGACTCAAGCGTCCGCAAACTTGTGGTGCCCACTGAGAGCACCTTTCGCCCTTCCGCTTTGGCCTTATTGACTGCATCAGCGGTTTCATGCGGCACATGATACCATTCTTCATGCATGACATGATTTTCCACGGTCTCAGATCGAACCGGAAGAAAGGTCCCAAGCCCGACATGAAGCGTGACCCACCGCAGTTCTATCCCGCGCTCCAGAAGACTATCCATTATGTGCGGCGTAAAATGCAAACCCGCCGTCGGACAGGCTGCAGAGCCTGTATTCCGAGCATATATCGTCTGATACCGCTGGGCATCTTCTGCTTCATCATTGCGTTTTATATAGGGTGGAAGGGGAATATGCCCATTCCGCTCAAGATAGGCCTCAGAAATGGGTTCTGAAAACTCCACGACTCGCTCTTCCCCAAGCTCTTCTACGATTATTCCCTGCAAACCTTCAGGAAATGAATACCGCCGCCCTTTCCGCTGGCGTTTTACCTTGCTGGTCATGGTTCGCCAGAGCTGTGACCCCTTGTTCTCCAGAATGAGCGAGGCGTCAGCCTTTCCCGTGCTGTCTGCAACCGGCTCAAGCAGGAGAAATTCAACCATGGCGCCAGTTTCAATGGCAGAGCCATAAAGACGTGCCCTGCGCACTTTTGTGTCGTTGAATACCATGACGGTTCCGGGCTCTATGAATCGAGCCAGCTCGGCTGCCATGCTGTGTTCGTACTGACCTGTACTTCTATTCAACACAAAAAGGCGCGAACTGCCCCGTTCTTTAACTGGGTATTGGGCTACCAGCCGCTCGGGCAGATCAAAATTGAAATCGTCCGTTTTCACGAGAAGTCTCCAGTCCTAAATGTTTATAGGCGAGCGGTGTCGCTATCCGCCCGCGCGGCGTCCGGGCAATCAGGCCGGCCTGTATTAAAAACGGCTCGTAATAATCCTCAAGACTGTCGACAGCCTCGCCCACCGTGATAGCAAGCGTTTCAGCTCCAACCGGCCCGCCAGCGTACTTCAGAATGATAGCCTTCAGAATTTCCCTGTCGATCCGCTCAAGCCCCAGGTCGTCAACTTCCAGCCGGTTTAGGCCATCAGCGACAATTGCTCTTGTAATGCTATCACTTCCTGCAACCTGGGCAAAATCGCGCATCCGCCGTAAAAGCCGATTCGCGATACGTGGTGTGCCCCGGCTGGTTGAAGCCAAAAGCTGTGTCGCGTCGTCGGTAATATCAATAGCGAGAATCCTGGAGGAACGCCGCAGGACCAGTTCAAGTTCCTCAGGCGAATAATAATCAAAGCGCAGAGAAATGCCGAAGCGGCTTGAAAGCGGCGCGGACACCATGCCAGCTTTAGTTGTGGCTCCGATAAGCGTAAAAGGCGGAACCGGAACACGAACCGTGCGGGCTGATGGCCCTTGCCCGATAATCCAGTCGAGTTCAAAATCCTCCATCGCGATATAGAGCATTTCCTCGATCGCGGGCTTCAATCGGTGGATTTCATCAATAAAGAACACCGAACCTGGCCGTAGTGTAGTCAGAATTCCCGCCAGATCTTTGGGCTTTTCCAGCGCGGGAGCGCTCGTAGGTTTGAAATCCACACCCATTTCCGAGGCGACAACCAGCGCGAGCGTCGTTTTCCCCAGCCCCGGCGGCCCCATTAAAAACAGGTGATCCAGCGCTTCCTTGCGCTCAACCGCAGCCCTGATGAAAATGGAAAGGTTTTCCTTCAGCCGTGCCTGTCCCTGAAATTCGGACAAAATCTGCGGTCTGAGAGTCGCTTCCTTTTCATCTTCGAGTGGGTCGAATTGAGGGTCCATTTTCGAGTTTTCATTTTTCATTGCCGAGAACCCCCAAAAGAAAGATCAAGAAGAACGAGCCGGAACAGTTCCTTTTCCTTGTCATCCGATGCTGCAACGGAGTCGGCGTTTTTTCTCACAGCCGCTTCGACGGCTTTCCGGTCATAGCCCATATCCACGAGTGCGGTAATGACATCAGACCATGGGGATGCGTTATGCAATGCTGCTCCGGCTGCTGTTCCTTCTGCCAGTTCAACAAGCTGGCCTTTCAAAGCGAGAACCATCTTCTGTGCAAGTTTTGGACCGACGCCTGAGATCTTCTGCAAAGCCTTCAAATCGCTCTGTTCCAGCGCGAGGGCTAGTTCCTGAGGCGCTATGCCCGAGAGTATTTTCAAAGCCTGCCGAGGACCGATTCCTTCGACCTTGACCAGATCCAGAAAAAGCCTTCGTTCAGAAGCCGAAGGAAAGCCATAGAGCCGCATTCCATCTTCAAAATGGTGAAGCCAGGTAAAGACTTCGGTTTCTTCCCCAACCGGACCGAACAGCGGAATTGCCCGCGCAGGAACGGCAATATCCCATTCCACGCCGGCCGTCATCACAAAAAGAGACTCATCGGTACAGCCCGTCAGAATACCTACGATTCGATTGAACATTGTATGATGATTATAGCAGGAGAATGTACGGCTGTGCCAGTCTCATAGCGGATTAAATTGGCTGAGCGCTTGTTGCCTTTATTTTTTTGAATTTTGCCGTTTCATCTGATGGACAATCCCGACGGCCCTTCAAAATGCGCGCGGCAGATTGCAGCAGCAAGAGCGTCGGCTGCATGGTCGGGCTTCGGTATCTCAGCAAGACCCAGCAGCATTTTCACCATTTCCTGAACTTGCTTTTTTTCAGCTCGTGCGGTTCCTGAAACGGCTTTCTTGATATCATTTGGCGAAAATTCGGACAGGTCAATCGCTCTCTGCCGGAAAGCAAGTTTGATAACGCCGCAGGCTTCAGCTACAGGCAGGGCGGAACTGACATTCCGGAAAAAGAAAAGACCCTCAATGCCACCGGCAGAGGGTCTGTATGAATCAATCAAGGTTAGAATCCCAGCATAAATGGCAAAAAGCCTTTCCTGGGCTGGCTGGCCGGAACTGGTTTGTATCGTTCCGTGATCAACATGCAAAAGCCGGCCGGAAACTTCCCTGATTACTCCAAATCCAACCGAAGCAAGCCCCGGATCAATGCCAAGAATGATCCTCCCGGGTTCTTCAGCACCGGGTGCCTGCCAGACGGACATGTCTGTCTTATTCTTCGACTTCAGGAAGCTCGATATTATGATAGACGTTCTGGACGTCTTCATTTTCTTCGAGCTTGTCGATCAGCCGCTGAACCTTTCCTGCCGTATCACCATCCGCTGCAACATAGGTATCGGGAACCATCGAAATTTCAGCGCCAAGCGTTTCAAAACCTTTTGCGTTCATGGCATTGAGAACCGATTCGAAATTGGCAGGATCAGTATAGACAATGATGCTTCCCTCTTCGTTCACGATATCATCAGCGCCAGCATCGAGGCCGGCTTCCATAATCTGGTCTTCAGTATATTTTTCACCGTCATAGGTCAGGACGCCCTTTCGCTTGAAAAGGTAGGACACAGAACCGGAAGTACCGAGGTTGGCACCGGAGCGGGTCAGAATGTTTCTGATTTCCGCGGCAGCGCGGTTTTTATTATCGGTAAGAACCTCAATCAGCATGGCGCCGCCACCCGGAGCGTAGGCTTCATAGGTCAGTTCTTCATAGGTTGAACCTTCAAGCTCGCCCGTACCTTTCTTGATTGCCCGTTCGACGTTGTCTTTGGGCATGTTCGCAGCTTTTGCCTTGAGGATGGCTGTTCTCAGCCGGGCGTTGCTGTCAGGATCGCCGCCGCCCATGCGAGCCGCAATTGAAATTTCTTTAATAAGCTTTGTAAACATCTGGCCGCGTTTTGCGTCCAGAGCGCCTTTCTTGTGTTTTATGGTCGCCCATTTACTATGACCGGACATATAATCTCCCTTTTAGAACGGTAAATGCCGCAAAAGATTAGCACAGTAATGAAATATATGTCAACGTACTCAACGCTCGGGCTTCAGGATTTTATCCAAAGTTCCGAGTTTATTTCAGTCGGAACCGAGCCTTACGATGGTTTTGCCGAACCCGCCTTCCTCTGGCCGTGCAAAATAATAGTCCGCGACAGCCGGATTCTGCTTCAGAAATTCATGGATTCCTCGGCCCAGAATGCCTTCGCCCGTGCCATGAACAATTGAAAAGAGCTTGAGCCCTTGCAGGCTTGCCGCATCGAGCTGCTTCTCCACCATTCTCAATGCGTCCTGAAGGCGCATACCCCGCACATCGAGCTGAAAAACCGCGACCGAGGGAGCTCCCGCCGAATCAGCTGCCAATTCGATTTGCAAAAGAGGCTTCTGCTCTTGTTTTATTTTGAGCGGATACAGGTCACTTTCTGATGCACGCATCCGCAGGGAACCGACTTCTACGAGCCAGGTGTTGTCGTCTTCCTTTCTGATAAGCCGCGCCTGCTTTTTATAAGAACCAAAAAAGACGAGCATCCCTTCACGCAATTCACCTGCTGAAGCAGGTGCAGTCTTGTCAGCCTCAGGCACATCGATTTCTTCAGCTTCCTTTTCGAGATCGGTCTCTTCCTGATTCAGTTCAGTCCATTTTTCTTCCACAGTTTCGGCAAGGTCCGTAAGAAACTGTTTGACTTCCCGGGTTTTTTCTACGGCCGTTCCATGCTCCCGAAGTTCCCGCACAAGGTTTTCCAAGGTTTTCCTGGAAGCATCAAGCAGTTTTTTCATGTCTTTCAGCCCGTTCCGCTTTAGTTCCAGCTCTTTTTGGCGAACTCTGAGGAGCGCAAGGTCAGCCTTTCGCTGATCCTCGACCGCTGCCTTCAGCTTTTTCCGCTGTTCCCGCTCAAGCAGTTCAATCTCCCGATGCTTTTCGCTCAAGCCTCTGATGAGTTCGCCAATATCGGTCCGCTCCTTGCTTAAATACGAACGGGCCTGCTCGACAATCTCCTGGCCGAGCCCTATACCTGAGGCTATATCCAGCGCGCGGCTCTCACCCGGAATTCCCATAGCGATTCGGTACGTGGGGCTGAGGCTTGCCGAATTGAACTCCATGGAAGCGTTGAGACAGCCAGGCTTGGTATAGCCATAATTTTTCAAAATGCCGTGATGCGTCGTGGAAATGGTCAGCGCGCCCTTGCGGATAAAGTAATCAAGAAGGCTCATGGCCATCGCGCAGCCTTCTTCCGGATCGGTGCCGGCACCAAGCTCATCCAGAAGCACCATACTTTTTTTCGTCGCATTCCGTGCTATTGCCGAAATGACCTTGATATGTCCCGAGAAGGTCGACAAAGACTGGTCAATTGATTGCTCATCGCCGATATCCGCGTAAACATTGTCAAAAATGGCCAGCTTGGTACCCACCACAGCCGGCAGTCCGAGACAAGCCTGATTCATCAGAACATGGAGACCTATTGTTTTCAGGGTGACGGTTTTGCCGCCCGTGTTCGGACCGGTTATAATCAGCGTTCTAATGTTTTCCGGCAGAAGGACATCAATGGGAACTGCCTTTTTGCCAAGCAAAGGATGGCGGGCTTTCCACAGTGTCAACCCTTCACTGCATTCCTGGGCAAAAATCAGGTTTTCACGTTTTGCCTGAATCGCCCGCGCCAGACGCATATCGATCCATGCGGTAATCCTTCTGCCTTCCTTGATGAAAAGGCGATGCGGGCGAATTTCCTCTGTTGCGGTTCTCAGTATCTTCCTGATTTCAGCCTTAAGCTGCGCGTCCAATTCAACCAGTTCATTGTTTTTTTCCATTATGTCAAACGGCTCCATGAAGACCGTCTGACCAGAGGCTGAAACTTCATGAACAATTCCCTTTATCCTTCCTTTGAAGTTGGCTCGTACAGCTAGCAAGGTCCGTCCGTCACGCTGAGTCGGCTCAGCGGATTGCAATGCGTCACGAAGCTCGGGATTTCTGGAGTAAGAACCGGAGAGGGCCAGAATTTCTTTGTTTTTTCGTGCTATTGCGGTCTGTATGCTTTTTATCGCGGGCAGATCGCGTAGTTGCCCATCGGGAGTAAGGATCTCTTGTATTTTTTTGTAGACAACATTCAGCGAGGGAGCTCGCTGAATCAGTAGACTCAAAGGAACCAGCCTATCCTGATACTGCATATCGCTTTCAATTGTATAATTTTCCGTACCATTTTTTGCTTGTTTTTCTGTTGATTGGAAAACCAGGGCTTTTCGCGCAAAATTCAGCAGTTTTTCGTAATCCCGAATCCAGACTGAAAGAGCGTGCAGCTCTTCCAGCTCAAGCACCATTGCTTCCACAGCAAGCTTTTTTAAAACAATCTCGATGTCGGGAAAACCGCACTCGGGGGCAGGATATTCTTCCAAGGCTTTTACAAAAAGCTCGCATTCATGCTTGAGCTGCAAAAGCGAAGCTGGCTCTTTCAAAGGAGGCATCTCAAGGCAAAGCTCTCGTCCTTCCGGGGAAACACTGTAATCAGCCGTTTTATTGAGAACAGTCATGTAATCTAAAAGGGATGCGGTGTGTTCATCCATCCGCATCCAGATGCCATCATTCCAATTCATCATCATCATGCTCCGCGGAGAAGTTCCTGAGGAATCTGCCCTTCCTCCGTGTTCCGCCGGGATTGACTGCCCGTTCTTTTCTGCCGGGATCCCGTACGCCTTCTTTTTTCCATGTTTCTGGAACGCTGAGTTCGGATCGAATTCTCAAATAGCTTTCATATCGGTCGGGGTGAATCAAACCTTTTTCTGCCGCTCTTTTGACAGCGCAGCCATCTTCATCCACATGGGAGCAGCGTGCACCGAGAGCACAATCCGCTGAAAGCGCTCTGATCTCTGGGAAACAGGCTGGAAGCGCCTCAAGCGGAAGACTTCGAAGAGCAAGACGTCTGATTCCCGGGGTATCAATAATGCGCATCGAATCAGAAAAGATCATTTCAGCCATGGTTGTTGTATGTCTGCCGCGCTCGTATTTTACCGAAACACTCTGGATTTTCCGTTCAAGGCCCGGAATAAGGGCATTGAGAATGCTGGATTTGCCGACACCGGATTGCCCTGCGAAAACACTGAGCTTTCCCGCGAGCGCTTTTTTCAAGCCATCAATGCCTTCCTGCGTTTCCGCCGAGACAAGATGAACCTGATATCCCAGGTATCTGTATCCATCCAGACGATCGGTTACATCAGGGGGCAAGCCTAAATCACATTTATTGCAGATTATATGAAGCGGTACTTCAGCCAGCTCAGCAAGCACAGCCACACGATCGATGAATCGCGGCCTGAAAGGAGGAAGGGATGGCGATGTTACACAGCAAACCATGTCAATGTTGGCTGCGATAGCCTGCTCTGCCCTGCCTTTTTCGTTGTAGCGCCCAAAAACAGTGCGGCGATCCTGAAGCGCTTCTATCTGTCCCCGATCTCCATCCTGGAGAATTATAGTGACCTCATCTCCAACAGCGAGGCTGTTATAGCTTCCTATCAGGGTTTTTATCCGCTTTCCCTTGATTGTGCAAATTCTGACTGTTCCATCTTCGCACAGCACCCTGGATAGATTATTGGAAGTTGCAATTATTGTTCCGTTCAAGAATTCACCTGTTCCTTTGCGTAACTATAGCTTATCAGGCGCAGACAAGCCAAACCGCTCTGCCCACAGCGCATACATGGGATCAAACGGAGGGTCTGATGTGAGCAAAAACCTGTTTTCCTGCTCAGCCCGCTCAGCCGGCGCTTCACACGATGCAAGTATCTGCGCGAGGCGTCTTGCCACACCCCACTGGGATTCCACAACTTTGACGCTGTTTGCAGCTGCCTTTGCCAGATATTGTTCAATATCCTTTTCGACATGAAGAAAATGGGTGCAGGCCAGCACAATCCGGTCTACCTTTTTTTCGAGCAGAAAATCGATATACGGCTTTATCTCGCTTTCCCGCTCCTGCGGTGTTGAAAAGAGATATTTCTTTTCTATGAAAGAAACAAGCGCCTGAGCTGGGAGTTTAATCACTTCAACATCGGATGCATGCTCGGCAATCAGATTCTGAAGATAGATGTCTTTTACCGTGCTTTCGGTCGCCATCACACCGATTCTCCCGGTCTTTGTTTCCTGAGCTGCGGGCTTTATTGCAGGAACCGTGCCAATGATAGGGAAATCCGGATGCGCTTTTCGGATCGAAGTCAGCCCAATCTGGCTGGCAGTGTTGCACGCGATAACGAGAGCATCGGGAAGGAATCGAGATCGCAGCCGACGCACTCGATCAGCAAGTATCTCCTTCAGAGAAGATGCTGTCTTTGTCCCATAGGGGAAACCGGCGTTATCGGCAAGGTACTGAACGGACATGCCAGGAATTATTTCTTTTGCCGCTTGGAGATATGGCAGTCCGCCGACACCTGAGTCAAGAAAGGCTACTGAATACATGCTTTTGCTTCCACCTTAGGACTTAAAAAGCGAGTCGAATTTTTTCTTCGCGGACTCCGCCTTGCCAATTCCAGCAGGAACCTGCCCTGCTTTTGTAAAATACTTTTCATTCACCGCAAACCACTCGCAAAAATTCCGCTTTTCTTTATCCTGCACCAGAGCATCTATTGTCTCCCTGCAATCCCAATGCGCCCCGGGTGCATAAAACCGGCACATGAGGCACACGTGCAGGTCTTTGCCGCAATCAGGGCAAATTGCGCTGAACCCGATTTGCATGTCCCTGGGAACCGCGGTACCGCAAAAATAGCACATATTTTCATTTTACACCGCTATGAACTCAAGCGCAATCAGGCCGCTGCCTGCAAAATGCTGTGTTCAGCCTTGCAAGAAGCTTTCGCATGGTGTAGCCTGAATATATGTTTCGGACAAACCAGTGCGCGTTTCCCGGCTGTTCTCGGCCTGCCGTCAGCGGAAGCGGATTTTGCTCACAGCATGACTCTGACCAGGAGAATTCGATAAAAGAGCTGGTACGCCATATTCAGCGTGAGAAATCCGCGGTCAATGTGGATTTTTCAAATTTAAGGCTGCTTGGAACCGATTTTTCACGCATCCGCTTTATTGGCTGCCGCTTTTCAAAGGCTATTCTCAGCCATGTCATGTTCACCGGCGGCTCTTTCCGTCTTTGTTTTTTTGACCAAGCCATGCTTGATTCCTGCGATTTTTCAGGTGTTGATATGGATTTCTGTTCCTGCGGCGACGCTGATATCATCGACTCAACCTTTGAAAATTCAGAACTAATCCATGTCAATTTTACGGGGAGCCGTATCAGGGAAAGTACGTTTTCCAGCTCGAATCTTTATGATTCCCGTTTCATATTGTCGCTGATCAGCCATACAACATTCGAAAACTGCGATTTCAAGCGAGTCTATTTTATTCCGGAAGAAGGATCTGAAGCGTATTCCGTGAATAATTCGAATTTCATGGAAGCAATCAGGGATGTGGAGCACCTGTACCTATGAAGATTTATCATCACTATTCAATTTATGGTTTTTCAAACACTTATATTCTTGGAAATGAAGACACAAAATCAGCACTCATCGTCGATCCCGCGGAAATTTCGCCTCTCATGATCGATCAAATTGAAAACAACGAATATCGGCTGAGCGCGATTCTGGTTACTCACAACCACATTCATCACATTCGCGGGCTGAAAACCCTCATGCGAATATATGAGCCTACCATCTACGCCTCAAACGCACGGCTTTTCGGCATTGTATGCAGAAAAGTCCGAGATCAGGATATGCTCGAGGAAGCAGGTTTTTCCATTCTTGCAATAGCTGTACCGGGACATTCCCAGGATTCGATAGCCTACAAGGTTGGCAATGTGATTTTTTCCGGTGACGCGCTGCATGCGGGGCTTATCGGCAAGACGACGTCATCTTTCAACACACAGGCTCTTGCTGAGCGATTGAACTCCCGGATTCTCTGCTATGATGATGATGTTATGATCTTCCCAGGGCACGGCCCGCCAACCACAGTTGGCACGGAGAAGCGGTTCAATCTGGGCCTTCGCCCGGGATTTGCCAAACTTCTCCACCCCAATTACGACTTTTTTGTCTGATCCCTGACTGAAAGGCCCTCGTTCATTTTATGATTTCTTAGCAAGTCCTGCAAATTTCAGGTATTTTCGGCCTGCATCTGCCCAATGGCCGGAAACTACCACCAAATGATTTCCAAGCGGCTTTTCAAGAAGTTCTCTCAGCGCAGATCCATCCATCTCAATGACAGCTTGGGTTCTGCAAAGTCCTTCTTCATGCGGACTCGCTATGATAGTACCTTCAGCCAGGAATACTGAATCGAGCACCGTTCCTCCAATTCTGACGATCGTAACCGGTCCCTGAGGCATCGTGCCAGCGACAGCGACACCCAGCCCGGATTCAAAGTGAGAACGCACGCCATACCCTGTCAACAGCGTTCTTGGAACCGTACAGTGAGCGAGCAGCATTGTGCCGCGTCCAGCGGATGTTTCCATGGTTGGCTGAATATCGGCAGGGTTGGCCATCCATGCTGGTTTGCCGGTGAGAGCCCGCATCCACACCAAAGCCAGTATTGCAGGAATATCGCCTTCACAGCCAGCATCGATGCCTTCATCTGCAAGCTGTGACAGGGCGAAGCAGCCAGTCGACTGATCAAGCAGAACCAGGTCAAAACAGCGCAGGGTAATCGCGTCGAGCTTCCGCTCGGCGACAATTTCCCTGATAGCCCGGTAAATGGTGTCCGATTTATAGATGTCGTTTGGCTTGCTTTCCCGGATAAATGAGGCATTTGCGAGGAATTTTGCCGCCGCCGCTCCGTAGCTCGCGTCTGCTCCGCCTTCTTTCCTGATGCTATCGATTTTTTTTTGCAGTTCATGAAAATCAATGGGCACTATGGCAGCGCCCCAACTCTTTTTTACCGTCTCAGGGGAATGACGGGAGGCAACCAGCCAATCCGAAGCTTCACCAATCGCGCCTATTGCCGCGGATCGAACTCTAATCAGCGCTTTGAAAATGCTCGCGAGTTTTTCAATCTCGAGCATTGCCTGCTCATCCTGATCGGATTTAACCAGCACAATGGTACCTTCGCCCCCATCCTGCTGAATCTTTGCCAAAATCTCTAGAGAAGCGGGAAGCGAATTCTGGTGGGGATGCGCCAGAAGAACAACGGGAAGGCGCTTGGCAAGCAGCTGGGCTTCCTGAATCTGCGGAAGCACTACCGACTCTGTTCCTCCCGTCAGAACGAAGAAAAATACTGGTTCATTTTCGGGCGCATCTGCAATAGCGCCGATTCTTCTTCCTCCCGCAGCCTCAAGTAAAGGCTGATATCGTGAAAATATCGCATCAACTGATTTCGAGTCATGCAATACCGAGCTGGCTACCGTAAAAGTAAATCGCTGCATTTAAGTGCCCCCTGTTTTTCTCCGCGGCCCATGATTCTACCAGATTTGTTCAGCGTGGAAAAGCTCTGGCGGGGCGGCAAAAGCTTCTTGAGCTTCAATAACGCGCAATTCGCGGCTCTCTGCCTGATGTGTTGCCTGAAATACGGCAAAAACCGCGTTTGTCATACGTTCAAAGGCTGTAACAGGGTTTTTCGTTTTCAGGAAATTGCCAAGGAAGAGGGCTGAAGCCAGATCTCCTGCCCCATGCGGATGTCTGCTGAAATTCAGACGAGGTGTTGTAATTCTGTACCCGGCGTTACCGAAGGAGAGCGCCATTGAGATTGTATCCTTTTTTTTATGTCTGCTCTCCAAGCTTGATATAATGATAATTGCTGGTCCTTTTTCATGGAGAATCCGACAAGCTTCTTTGATGTCCTGCTCGGTTTCAACGGCTATGCCTGAAAGGAGTTCCGCTTCAAATCGATTCGGTTTTAGAACGGATGCCTGCTCAAGCACCTCTGTATGCATAAACTGGAGTACTTCCGGTTTGACGTAAATACCATGTTCATCATCACCAAGCACTGGATCACAGCAATACCAAAACCCAGGAAACAGGCCTCGCAATTCTTTCACAATATTCACGACGGTATCCGCATTTTCCGGATCGCCAAGATAGCCGGACAGCAGCGCTTCGCAGGAAAAAAGCATTCCAGATTTTCGCAATCCTTCAAGAACATCCCGAAGGTGCTGCGCTGGAAAAATCATGCCAGTCCAGCCCTCATAGCCAGTGTGGCTTGAAAATTGGACTGTATTGAGCGGCAAGACTTCCAGCCCCAGCCGTTCGAGCGGGAAAACGGCAGCCCTGTTGCCGACATGACCGAATACGACATGCGATTGAATTGAGAGAACAGCCACGATCAGCTCCTTAGTTTTGGATTTCGTCCATGCAATCGACAAGAATTCTGTTCAGCAGATCCATGCCCCGATCGGAAAGCCGTACAAACCTGGAGTCTGGGATGTAATATTCCGCCCACTTTTCCAGGGTATTCGCAATCAGAGCACGGGGATCTCTGCCGAATCTCGATTGAAAATGCATCGCATCGAGACCCTGCCTGGTCCTCAAACCCATCATGATCATTTCAAGTTCGGCATCCGATGGAGTCACCAATTCCGGCTCGACATTTAAAAAGGATACTTGTGTGAGAAAACGGTCAAGATTCCTGTCACCCTCAAAACGGACAGTTGCGCAAGATTGATTGTCACTTCCGGATGCATTCAGCGAGGAAACCGCCCCGCTTCCTAAACCGATCCAGGATTCCATGCTCCAATATATCTGATTATGGAGGCTTTCTTCATGCGGACGCGCAAAATTGGAAATTTCATAGCGGTAATAGCCATTCTGTGCCAAAATCGCTTCAGCGGCTTTTCTTTCTTCATACATGGCGTCTTCATCAGGGAGAATGAGCAGTCCGCGTGTCAGCTGTTGCTCAATGCGCGTGCCTTGCTCGACGATAAGGTCATACATCGAAATATGCTGAACTCCGGCTTTTATCAAGTATTCAACATTTGAAAGGAGTGCTGGTTTTCGGGCTGAGCCTTCTTGAAGAGAAAAGGGGATCCCGCTAATCACATCAGCCGATACTTTGAGACCTGACTTCAATGCCCGCTCAAGCGCCGTTCTTGAAGCTTCAGCATTTGCTTTCCGCCCCAGCGCATGCAATTCGGCTTCATCAAGGCTCTGCACGCCAAGGCTTATCCTGGTACAGCCATTCTCGCCCAGCATATTCAGTTTGGCATCGCTCAGGGTTTCCGGATTGGCTTCCACCGTCCATTCCTCTGCGAAACGTCCGAAACGGGTGCGAAGTTCACCCAAAAGTCTTAAAAATAATACATCTTCAAGCGAAGTTGGCGTTCCTCCGCCAATATATATTGTACGAAATTGGAAAGTCCCCAGTATTTTTTCAAGCTCGTCAAGCTGCAGGAAAAGAGCCTCTATATAGTCGGCCCGGCTCCGCTCCGAAACGGCTGAGCAGACAAAGGAGTGAAAATCGCAATAAGCGCATCGCGCGGTGCAAAACGGAATGTTGATATAGAGCCCCTGAGGTTTATCGAGCACTGAGGCTTTTTCATGGAGAACTTGCGATAGATTCATGGCACTCTGATGTGCTTAAGCGGCCAGTAAACCAAAACGACGGAAGCCCGAATTTCCGAAAGCCTGACGATGGCAGTTCCAGTTCCGCCGTCTCCATTTGCGCTGGCGGCAAACTTCAGGAAAATCTCATCTTGATCAAGCGTATAGGATCCGTTTCCCTGCGATATCCCCTGCCCCGGTACAGCCTGCACGATGCCAATCGAAATGTTTTCCGGCTCGCCCAGGGCTTGCAGAGAAAAGAAACGAACCAAATGCAGCCACAATCTTTCAGATGAAGGTCTGAAAGGGCTCTGGCCTGCTGAAACGACAACAGCTTCGCCCAGCTTGGGATTTCGGAAAGCAGGCAGCTTTCCAAGAATGGTTTCAGGACCGAATGGCAGCGGCGTTGCAAGGATTCTCTCAGCCTTATCAAAGCCTATTGAGCGGGCGTCATAAGCAACCGTGTAGGAAGCTAAAAAAAACGCGTGAACGAGGGAGATCCCAGCCAGAACCAAGAGGCTGAGCAGGATGATTCGTGCCCGCCGGCGACGGAGGAGAACTCTTTCAGTATAGGTCAAATGCCGGCCGAACATGTTTATACGAATCTCCTGAGATGATTATCCAGCTTACTTGATGGCACCCGCACGTGAAAACGGCCAGTAGATAAAGAGCGCCCTTCCCAAAACCCTGGATGTGCTGACTGGACCGAAATACCGGGCATCGCGGGAATTGTCTCTATTGTCGCCCATCGGGAAAATTCTTCCTTCAGGGATGTACCAGCCCTGACTGTATCGCTGAGCGGTCATCGCATATCTTGGTTCCGCGGGATTTATGTCCCGCAATATTGCAACACGCTTCATGTCGTAGGAAAAAGCATCCTTGTAGGCATTCGATACCGAAGGCGAGCCGATTGAAGCGGGAAGCGGCAAACCGGCTTCCTGATATGCTGAAGCGACTGAAACATGCTCCACATCCGCATACTCGGCCTTGCTCACCATACGCGCGGCTTTCCACGGCAGACCTTCGCCTTTCATCAAGGAAGGCTCATCGATAAAAGAAGAGCCTGCTTTTGGTTTGATAAAAACCTCGCCCCTAACCACTTTGACCGTATCGCCGGAAGTTCCGACCGCCCGCTTTATCAGGTAATGCACTTTCTGCTCACCGTTCTGATCTCGATCGATATCAACCAGCGTCAGCGTCAGCATGTAGATCATCTGCTGGGCAATGGTAAAAATCGGCCCTCTGGACAGATAACTGGGGTTTTCAAAAATGATGACCTGGCCTCTCGACGGTTTGGCCAATCCTTTCATTTTCGCGACGCCTGGCAGCAGTTCCGGACCGAAAGAAAGCTTGTCGACAAAAATCATATCCCCGATAAGGAGTGTTTTTTCCATGGAACCGGAAGGTATCTGGTAATTCTGAAAAAAATACTGATTGATAACAAGAACGACACAGGCTGCCCATACAATGGCATAAACCCAGTCAAGAATCGGGTTGCGCTTCTGCTGTTTTACCTTTTCCTTGAGGCGGCGGATTTTTCTTTTGGTCAGCAGGTTTTCAGTAAAGCGCTGAAGCCGGGTCAGAAAATCTTCATCATGTTTCATCGAATTCACACTAGCATCTTCCGCTGGCGTTGACAAGGACCAAGGCATCCTATACCCTTGTTTCGATGAAAGAAAGCAAGCTCCCGACACTTGAGGAAATTGAAAAGACCAGGGTAGTTCTCAAACCGGTCTTTGGAATATCTCCCAGGACTTATCTCCCCGTTATCTACGGAATTCTGACGATAGTCTTTCTCTTTTTCCTGCTGGTATATCCTGGCATCGTCAATAACGGAAGTGTTCTGGTTTTTCGAGGCGAACCCCGTCTTGCCGCTGTGTACATCGATGGCGCGTACCGCACCGATACCACCGCCCCCATCTTTGTCAAATCAGGGAATCACAAAATTCGCTTTGAATATTCAGGATTTTCGCCGCATGAACAGCAAGCTGCCGTCAAGGGCAGATTGTTGGGCAGTCTTTTTTTCCCTCGGAAGCAGACTATCATCTACCAGATGCAGGCAGACAATCCCGGCCGGCTTGTTGAAGAGAGCTTCGCCGCCTTTTCTTCATGGTCTCTCACCGGGAAACCGAGTGCGCTCTATCAGCTTCCCCCGGCCATTTCTGAACCAATCAGCAACCTTGCCTCTGCAGGCATGCTGAAAGACAGCAGCAAGTTTCTGCAGCCCTCTGCAATAGCCGGCATGACGCGGGAAGCGGCATTTGTACGGAACCTTGCATCCTCTGCTGTGTCCGCTGAAGCCGGCAGAGATGCTCTGCGGGCAGGCACCCTTGTTGTGTCTCATGGACAGCCCGGACCTCTCGGCATTATCGCAACGATCCGGACTGCTGTGTCCATCGCGGGGGCCGACAAAGGCTCTGCTGTTTTTCTTTATGAATTGCTCGGTAAAAGCGCCGGGAAATACCTTGAAAAACTCTCGACTCTGAAAAATGAAGCCGCTGCGTTTTCGGCATCCGCAACCAGACCTTCTCCTTCCGGAAGACTTCAGGCAGCAGGGGTTTCATTTGTCATGTTCTCCAAGACTTCTTTCCAAATGACTGGCGAAACCCCTTCCGGCAACAAATTTCCCTATACCGTCAGCGTGCCTGAATTCGGGCTTGCCGCTACTGAAATCACAAAAAACCAATGGAAACTTTTTATGGCCGAAAACCCATTCTGGAACCTGAAAAACAAGGAAACACTGATTCAACAGCGCCTTGTCGACGAAGACTACCTTTCTACATGGGAAGAAACCACAGATTCAGCTCCGATCCGTTCAATTTCCTGGCATGCGGCTTCCGCATATTGCTCTTGGCTCTCAGGCAAGACAGGAAGCAGCTACTCGGTACTCCTGCCGTCTGAAGCCATGTGGGAATCGGCGGCGGTTGCCAATAATGGCTATGATTTCGGCGCTCAGGCAGTCTGGGCTGGTGCTGACTTGACAGGTCCCTTGCCAGCTGCCAGCCGGGGCTACGGTAGAGCGGGGCTCGCCGACTTGGGTGGGAACGTCTGGGAATGGACCAGCGATTCATATTATGCCTATCCCGCTCTTTCAGCCGGCACGTATGCGGCTTCAGAAAAAGCTGTTCGCGGCGGCTCATGGGGAAATGCTGAAGGCGTCATCAAACCGACTTCGCGGGGTGTCATGCCTGCAGAACGATGCTCGGCTTTTCTCGGCTTCCGGCCGGCTATCGTAAAAAAATGAGTATACCAGAGAACGTTAAAGTCGTGGCTGTCAATCGACGGGCCCATTATGACTATTTTGTCGATGAAACTTTCGAATGCGGCATCGAACTCAAGGGAACCGAGGTCAAGTCCATCAAAGACGGCAAAGTATCCTTCCCCGACGGTTTTGCCGAAGTCCGCAGCGGCGAAATCTGGCTCAAGAATTTTACCATTGCCGAATATAGCTTTTCCTCCGTTTTTTCCCATGATCCGGAACGTCCCAAAAAACTGCTTTTACACGCGCAGGAAATCAAGCGTATCGCCCGGAAAGTCCAGGAAAAGGGCTATACCCTGATCCCCCTTTCCGTGTACCTCAAGCATGGGCTTGTCAAAATCGAATTGGGGCTCTGCAAAGGTAAAAAGGCTTTCGACAAACGTGCGGTAATCAAGGAGCGCGATGTCGAACGAGAAATTCGGCGCGAATTCCGCTCCCGGAATTTTTAGGTGACAGCATGAGAATTACTGGCGGCAAATATTGCGGAAGGACGGTCGAACTGCCTGACAGCCAGCTCGAAATCCGCCCGGCAATGGACAGGATGCGTGAATCAGTCTTTGCCGTATTGGGTGATCTGACCGGTCTGTCTTTTCTCGATCTGTTCTCTGGTTCAGGTATTATTGCACTTGAAGCAGCGTCCAGGGGCGCGTATCCTGTCGCCTGCGTGGAAAAGGACAGAGCGAAGTTTCCTATTCTGCTCAAAAATGTTTCCATCTCTGAACAGCGTATCGAATGCCATGCAATGCCGGTTGAGCGTTTCCTTTTGCGCAACCGCCAAAGTTTCGACATACTCTTTTTCGATCCTCCCTTCCCCTATGCCTACAAAGAAGAACTGCTCTCCCTTGCGCAATCCGGCCGGAGCCTGAAACAAGGCAGCCTTGTGCTCCTGCATTTTCCGCGGGAAAACAGGATACCGACCACCCTTGGCGCATTGTCTGTCGAGGATGAAAGAGCATATGGCAGATCGATTGTCAGATTCTATAGAATGAAATAGCTGCCCCGCATCATAGAATCACATCGAATTTTCCTCATTGCAAATAATGGAATATTGCTATATAATGAATTTTTGGAAAGAAAGCAAAAATATTACAACATCTTGATTAAGAACGTCATTAATTTAAAATACGCTTTCTTTCAAGAGGAAAAAATATGAATGACACAATTCCCCCCCCCTTCACTGATGAGAGTTTTGACATACCCGAAACTCTGGAAACCGAGATCAGCGAAATTTCCGATGCTTCCAAAAAAGGCTACCAGCTCCTTAAGGAAAACCGCTTTGATGAAGCGGTGGAAAGTTTTGCGCAGATTCTTGAAAAAGACAGGGAAAACAACTATGCCCTGGTCGGACTGGGCGATGCCTTCCGCAAGCGCGGTTCTTTTAAGGAAGCCGCTGACTATTACCGCAGGTGCCTCGTGTTCCACCCAGGCAATAGCTACGCGCTTTTCGGTCTTGCCGATTGCTACAAAGCGCTGAACCAGTATCATAAAGCAATCGAGATATGGGAACAGTATCTGCTCCACGACAATACCAATATTACTGTTCTGACCAGAGTTGCCGATGCCTACCGCAAGGTACACGATTTCAGAAAATCCAAGGCAATCTATCAGCGGGTGCTCGAGATGGAAGCAGACAATCACTATGCCCTTATTGGACTCGGTCATCTGCATTATGATTTCAAGGAATACAAAGAAGCCCTCAGCTACTGGCAGCGAATGGTCGATCTGCAGGGAAATGAGGTGGATATCCGCGTGCTG
>CAZZJJ010000004.1:0-27578 GCA_964654405.1 uncultured Treponemataceae bacterium | reverse complement strand
TGGCACTTTATTGAAGTCATGGCCTGCCGCGGCGGCTGTATCGGCGGCGGCGGCCAGCCCTATGGCGCTACCGATGAAGTCCGCAAGCTCAGAATCCGCGGTATCTACGACCACGATGAGGGCAAGGAATACCGCTGTTCACACCAGAACCCGTACATCCAGAAAGTGTACAACGAATTCCTCGAGAAACCGGGAAGCCACAAGGCGCACGAGCTTTTGCATACGCACTACACCGAGCGCCCGCTCTTCCTGAAATAATACAAGCGAGAATAATGCATGAGGCCGCCCTTGTAGGCGGCCTTTTTTCATTGAGAGCGCGGTTGAACGGGTGAGCGGTCCTCAGCCTTGTGACGGCGGAGTTCTCATGGAGAGGTTTATGATTATGCTCTTCGCATCCTCAGTTCCTTTCAGGGTTCCGAGCATGGCGCCTATGGTTGCACCGAACAGGGTTTCGATATAGGGCACGAGCGGAATCTCTCTGCCGTCGCATACAATGGAAACTGCGTAGTTCTGCCCTGAAGCCGCTTTGTCCGACTGTTTTTGCTGATTCATTTTCTGTCCCCTAATCCTCTATTCCAATAATATACTCGATGAATGATGCAGCAGCATCGGGTGAAAAGGCTTTTTTTTCGCATTCCGCCGCTGTCTGGGCAAGTTCAGGCGAGTCTGTTATCAGGATGTCGACGTCCCGCAGGGGAAATTTGAGTTCGGACTCCGACCTGGCTCCCGCGCAGGCAAGGATCGCCAGCGAATGTTGGGGGCGCAAACCTTCGCAGAAAATAATGTCAGCGCCGTGTATCTGCGACAAGGCCCAGCGCTCGATAGTTACAGCATCGCCGGGAGGCAGTGGCTGAATACCGCTGGATAATGTGCCGGTTTCATGGATGTACGCCTGTTCCGAGATGAACAGCGATTGCCGGGCTCCCGCTTTCAGATACCGATTGGAATCTTTACCCACCGCAGGATACGCAGGCTCGTGGCGCGATTTCTTGATAGCCGCCGTTTTTATGCCTCGTTTTTTGCATTCCCTGATTGCCTGCTCGATAAATGTAGTCTTGCCGGTACCGGACCAGCCGAGAACAGAGATGACGCACTGTTTCATGGCTTCCTCGGTGGTTTTTGGCAAGAATCGACATCCGGAGCCTTCATGATGAAATGCAGGCTTGTCTTCTCCGAAAGGCCGTAATTGAAGACTCCTTCCCGCGCCTGAAGGGTGCTGAACCGTACCAGGTCACCCCGCTTCAGCCCGAAAAATCCAAGAGTTTCGGCATGGCTGTCCGTTCGAGCTGCCGAGACGGTCTTCAAGCCAGTTTCAGTACAGACAAGATAGCGGATTCGGCCTGCCTTGTTCAGCATGGGTTCAGAAACGATTCTTCCTTCCAGGGCTGAGGCAGTATCGCCAAAGGCAGAACAGGGATCAGCGGAAGCCGTCTGCCTGGTTTTAGATTTTTTCAGCGCATACCAGGTGGCTTTTACCGCGTCCCTGTCCAATCCGGCCGCGCGGGCTAGTTCGGCGACAGGCTGCGGCGGCTCCCAGAGCCATGTGGAATGGCAGGTTCTCGCTTCGCCTTTTTGAAGCATGGGACAGGGGTTTGAGCCGGGGCATGGAGCGACACATTCAGCATCGGGCAGAGATGTCAGCAGGCGGTCGCGCAAAAGCAATGCGGGCCGGCTGGTCACCATGTCGGAGGGCTCGATGACAAGGAGCAGTCCATCCGGAGCAAGTTGTTCCCAGGCGTTCCTCAGAAGCCTTTCGCGCCTGCTTGCCGCATCTGGCTCGTTTTTCCAGAGCTCATTGATGCTATGACTGGCGATGATGAGATCGCAGGCTTCGGCCGCTCCGGGCAAGGCATCATCCGGCATGGTTTCCAGATTGACGCAGGAAATTGAGAAATTAGAGGTATTGGAGATTATTCTTTCAGCAAGTGTCAGAGCCGTATTCAGGGCTCTCTCGCTCGAGTCCAGGAGGCTGCATTTTTTTGCTCCGAATTCCAGAGCGGCAAAGGAATTTGGCCCGGGACCAGATCCGAGATCAAACAACGTTTCAATCCTGGGCAGTTTTCCGCGTTGTGCGATTTCGCTCAGCGCAAGAAAGGTCTGAACAAATGAGATAGGCCAATAATAAAGGGTATAGACAGCAAGCTGATCAGAATGTTCGAGATAGCCGCTTCCCGGAAGCTCGCGATTGCCAGTAAGGCCTCGCTGAAGTTCGCGCAGCGAATTTCCATATCGCATAACGTCACTACGGTTCAGCGATTCTTTGGTGTTTTTCGAATTTTTAGCAATCGCCGCGAGATATGGGTAGTAGTGTTCAAGCACCGAATTGATAGCACTCATCGAGATAATTCTATCATGGACTCTTGCGGAATGGAAACATGATGGCTAAAATAACAGGGTTATGGAAGGTATGCCTCCTTTTTCTTCAGTCAATCAGATGTTCGAAGTTCCCCGTCTCAGGAACATCCTGGCAACCTATGGTTTTAGCCTGCTTGATTACAGAACCTGCAAGGGCGTTCTCAGCGATACTTTGACTGCCCGAGGCCTCAGCCCTGAAGCTTTTTTTGCAAACAGCTTTGAGGCTCATCTATCGTCGGAAGACGCGGGAAAAATGCGCCAGGCTATCCAGAGTCTCCCAGCGTCGCCAACGGGAAAAACCAGTAATCAATTCCGGTTTATCAATCAGGAAACCGGAAACGAGTCCTGGATTCTTATGGATTTTGAGCTATTTCTTGCGGGAGAAGATGGGAAACCAGCGCTTGTGCTTATCCATGATCAAGATGTCAGCGAGCTCATCAAAGCGCAGGAAGAAATCCGTGAGCGGCTTGTGGAAATAGAATCGCTCAAGGATCTGGTGCTTTCCATCAACAAGAGCCTGGATTTCAATGAAACATCCAGGAAAATCATCGAGCACTTACATAGAATCCTTCCCTTTGACAGGGCAACTGTCCAGGTTCTGGAGGGAACAAATCTCCACATCATAGATTCCTATGGATATCCTGAAGACGCAGTCATGGGCATGACATTTCCTGCCCGTAATATTGATAATCCAGCGCGGCGGGCCATTACGACACGGCGCCCCATCATCTGCAACGATGTGGAACATGATTTTGAGGGATTTGTGCAGATTCCCGGGGTGGCACCAACAAAGTCCTGGCTCGGGATACCGCTGGTTTACGAAGGCAAGACCATTGGCATGTTCGCGCTTGACAGCAGTGAGCTGCATTTCTACAAAGATCATCATATCAGAATCGCTTCCGGCGTCGCTGACCAGATTGCGATGGCGGTTGCCCATTCACTTCAGCATTCAAAGGTAAAAGAAGCAGCGCTCAAGGATAAGCTGACTGGCGCCGCCAATCGCTACGGTCTTGAAACAGTCGGCCAGACCATGTTTGCGGCAGTTCAGAAAGAAGAGCAATCCCTCGGCATCCTGATGCTCGATATTGATCACTTCAAGGAAGTGAACGATACCTGGGGGCATGCGTATGGGGATCTTGTTCTTAAAAGCCTGGCGTCCGAGGTAAACAAGGATCTCAGAGTTGATGACTATCTTGTGCGGTATGGCGGAGAAGAATTCCTGGTCCTGCTGCCAAAAGCGACAGCCCGGGAAGCTCTGGTTGTGGCTGAACGGCTCAGGCAGAGAATACCGCAGATCGAAATAATTCCGGGCCGATCCTTCCCCACTGTCAGTATCGGCATTTTTGCCGGCATTCCAGGGCCGCTGGACCAGCTCCACGAATTTATTCAGAAGGCTGACCTGGGGCTGTATGAAGCCAAGGAATCTGGACGCAATCGCTGCCGTGTATGGCGGGCAAACCCAGAGTTTTACGACAAGAGCAATAAGAACCTGGTTCTCTAGGTTTTATCGCGCCTATAAACGCTCTGCCTGCTTTTTCTTGACATCCTCGGCTTTCCGGGAAATTCGATTCCAGACCGCGGAAATTCCCATGGCTTTCTTGGCAATTGACAGCGTCTTTCGGGCCTCTTCGCGCATTTTCATGGTACCGTCATAAACGACCTCATCGGCAAGCCCTGACTTCGACTCATAGTGTGCCCGCCGCTCGCGGAAGGGATCCAGGAATTCGTTCAGCGCCTTGGCCAGTTTTTCCTTGACCTCCACATCGCCGACTTTGCCCGCACGGTAGCGGGCTTTCAAGTCTTCGACTTCAGCCTTGTCGGGATTGAAAGCGTCGTGATACTGGAAAACTGGGTTGCCTTCAACGGTGCCCGGAATATCGGCGGATACCCGTTTCGGGTCGGTGTACATCGACATGACGCGTTTATAGACGGTTTTTTCGTCATCGGACAGAAAAATGGCATTGTTGAGACTCTTGGACATTTTGGCATTGCCGTCGGTTCCGACCAGCGAGCCGTATTCTGAGACCAGCGCTTCCGGGATTGGGAAAGTTTCGCCATACAGGTAGTTGAATCGGCGGGCGATTTCGCGGGTAACTTCGACATGGGCGACATTGTCCTTCCCCACCGGTACCAGATGTGCGCGGGGGAGCAGGATGTCCGCTGCCTGCAAGACCGGGTAGCCGAGAAGGCCGAACGGCATTTCTTCGATATGCGCGCTCTGCGCCATTTCTTTCAGGCTCGGTACGCGCGAGAGCCGCGGAACGGTAATGAGATTCTGGAAAAAGAGGGAAAGCTCGATGACTTCGGGCACCGCTGACTGGAGGTAGATGACCGATTTGGCTGGATCGATGCCGCAGGACAGATAATCCAGCACCGCGGAACGAACATTCGCTGCCAGTTCCTCTATATGTTCTTTTTCAGGTTTTGTCGTGAGAGTATGCAGGTCGGCGATGATAAAAAAGCACTCGTAATCATCCTGCAGGCGCACGCGGTTGGCGAGCGAGCCGACATAATGACCAAGGTGAAGTTTTCCGGTTGGCCTGTCGCCGGTCAGTATTCGTTTCCGTTCCATTCGTAACTCCAGGCTGAAAAGGTGCCTGGAGTTTACTCTGAATTCGGTCCGGCGTTCAACCTATCTGCTTTCCACAAGCGGCAGAAGGCTCGCAAATCCTTCTTCGGCCATTTTTTCTTTGGGAATGAATCTGAGCGAGGCCGAATTGATGCAATACCGCAAGCCGGTAGGATTCGGTCCGTCATTGAAGAGGTGGCCGAGATGGCCTCCTGATATTTTAGCCCGGACTTCGATTCGATTCATGCCATATGAACGTTCCTCAACCAGAACAAGAGCATTCTGATCGATGGGCTGCCAGAAGCTTGGCCAGCCGGTTCCCGAATCGAATTTTGTGCTTGAAGCGAACAGCGGGGTATTATCGATCCTATCAACGTAGATGCCGGCGGCGTGGTTGTCCCAGTAGGGATTCTGGAAAGGCGGCTCGGTGGCAGCCTGGACCAGCACGGCATATTCTTCCGGGCTCAGTCGCTTCTTGAGTTCTTCGGTCGGTTGAACATAGCAGACATCGGCTGCTTCTTTTTCACTGAGAATCACGAGTTGGCCTCCTTGGGGCTGGGCTGGCACAGGTGTTTGCACCGCTGTGTTTTCCTGAGCCGGATTGACTTTTGCTGCAGACCTCGGTGAGGAGCAGGCATGCAGGAAAACTGCGGAAATCGCGACTGCCGCAATCACCAGTATAAGCCGTGCACTTTTTTCTGAATTTATTACTAGCATAGTAATGAAAATATAATGATAAAGAACCATGGCGGCAACAGCAGTGGTTTTGCAAGAATCGCCTGACATGGTATACTGAAGTATCTGGATACGCTGGAGGAAGCCATGGAGTTGAAACCTGGCATTGTTGCCGAAAAAACGATCATTGTCGAAGAGCGCCATGTCGCCGCGCATCTCGGCTCGGGCGGGGTTCCTGTGTATGCGACTCCTTCCATGATTTTGCACATGGAGGAGACGTCCCGCGACGCGGTTGACCACTTGCTGGGACCTCGGGGGGCGACAGTTGGGGCGAGTATCAGCGCCCGCCATCTGGCGCCGACTCCCGTTGGTATGAAAGTCCGGGTTCGTTCTGAACTAGTTAGGGTTGATGGCAGGCTTTTAACCTTTAAAGTGGAAGCCTGGGATGAAGTTGAGAAAATCGGCGAGGCTGATCACGTGCGCGCCATAATCGATCTGGATCGATTTGGCGTTAAAATTGCGCAAAAAGAAGCGCTTGTCGGGAAAACCGGCAAAGGCAGTTGAACATGACATTGGAAGAATTGTCCAAACTGGATTACCAGGGAGCCATGGAGCTCATGGTCGCCTATTCGACTGATATCAAAATGCAGGAAAAGGAGCTTGAACCGCTGAAAAAGGAAGCCGAATTGTGGGCTTCCCGGGTTTCGCTTGCAGAAAGCAAGGCGCTCGCGGATTTGGCACAGGCAGCGCGTGAGCGGCACGGGCAGATTCAGGAGAAAATTATCGCTCTGGAAAATTCGATTCTGGAATTGAAGCGGGATGTAGCCAGGCTGAAGGAAGCCTTGCCCGGTTTGAAGGCAAAGGAGCGAAGTATCGATCCTGACCAGTTGCTGGCTGAGCTTTCCATGATGACTGGCGAGGCAATGGATCCTGAGAAAGCTAAATTTGACCGCGAGTTTGCAGCTCTCGAGGGTTCAGGCGCCGGCACTTCAGCGCCTCAGGCGGAACCGCAATCCTCGCCAAAACCGGCGTCTCCTGTGGATGACACCCTCGCGGCCTTAAAGCGCAAGCTCGGTTTGTAAGCATGAAATCAGTGCTCCCAGACATTCCTCGGCCTTTGGTTTTCGGTCATCGAGGCATGCCGGCGGACTATCCAGAAAACACAATGCTTTCATTCAGGGCAGCACGCGCCGCTGGGGTTCCCGGCATTGAGTTGGATGTCCATCTCACAGCGGACCGCAGGCTTGCAGTCATTCATGACGATTCGACGGAACGCACATGCCGCGATTCAAGGGGAGCCGCTGTCTCGCATGCCATCGAACAGACTGACTGGATGCAGCTTTCGAGCCTCGATGCGGGCGTCTGGAAGGGGAGCGCATTCACCGGCGAGAAAATCCCTCTGCTGGATGAGGTTTTGGAGGCTTTGGGCAAAGATTGCTATTTCGATATCGAATTGAAAACCAGGTCAACCAGTGATGCGGGGCTTGAGCAGCTGACCGCCCGGACAATCCGCGCCTTCGGCCTGCAGAATCGCTGCATCGTTTCTTCCTTCAATCCATTTTCACTGAGAATTTTTAAAAAATACGCGCCGGAAATCCCGACTGCGATCATCTGGAGCAGATCCCGGGAGCTGTATTGGTTTTTACGCCATGGAGAAGGTTATTTCCTTGCACATGCTGATATCTTGAAACCTGAACATATGCTGGTGCAGCAAGATGCCTGGTTCATGAAGCTCGGAAAACCGGTGATTCCCTGGGCGGTTGATGAAAGAGAAACAGCCGACCGCTTGCTGGCTGCCGGCTGCGAGGGACTTATATCGAATCAGCCTCGTATATTGCTCGGGCGAGGGGAAGCCTTCGGCCGATTCCGAAGGCCCTCCGCGAAACCTTGATGGCAGGCGCCGCTTGTCGGCGCTTGAACTCGGCACGGGCCGTCATGAGCAATACTTTCCGGACAAGAGCCGTGTCAAATCCCAGCTCGACAATTTCATCAAAGGCTTTGTTGTTTTCAATATAGTGTACGAGTATTTTGTCGAGGATTTCGTATTCGGGAAGGCTGTCCTGGTCTTTCTGGTTGAGCCTGAGTTCAGCGCTGGGAGCTTTGAGGATGATGGCTTCCGGTATCGGGTCCATTTTCCCCGCTTGGCGCGCAAGGGCGTTGATGTGCCGGGAGAGGGCATAGACTTCCGTTTTGTAGAGGTCGGCGATGGGTGCGAGAGCGCCGCACATGTCGCCGTAGAGGGTGCAGTAGCCGGTGGCCAGTTCGCTCTTGTTGCCGGTTGTCAGCAAAATCGAATTGAATTTATTGGACCATGCCATGAGATAACAGCCTCGGATTCGAGCTTGAAGGTTTTCTTCAGCGCTGTCGAAAGGTCTGCCGGCAAAGGGAACCGCCAGCTGTGAAAGAAAAGCGGTAAAGGGCACTTCTATCGGTAATTTTTCAAGGTGAATCCGGTTGCGCCGGCAGAGCTCGATTGCGTCGTTCATAGAGCCTTCGCTGGAAAAACGGCTTGGCATGGCAATGCACACCACATTGTCAGCTCCGACAGCTTCCGCTGCGAGAACCGCGACCAGCGCCGAGTCTATGCCGCCGGACAGTCCGAGGCAGACTTTGCTGAAGCCGGTCTTATCGAGGTAATCTTTGATACCGACAATCAGAGCCTGGTGGATTTCTTCGATTTCATTCTGATTTACGGGGTTTTGCACGGTTGCAGGAACTGGTTCGCCGCTTGGCTGTTCCCGGGCAAGAATGGTTTCGAGATGCTGAACGCGAGCAGTCTGTGCGAGAACCAGATTTTCTGCGGTCATTGAAGTTGTGTCGATGGTCAGAATTTCGTCTTCCCATCCGCACATGCCAATCATGTCGCCCTTGCTGTCGACCGCGAAGGAGCGGCCGTCAAAGACCAGTGAGTCGTTTGCGCCGGTCGAATTGCAGTACAGAACCGGGATGTGACCTTCACGGGCAGTGTTGCGTGCAAGCCTGAGGCGGGTTTTCAGCTTGCTTGCGATAAAGGGTGAAGCTGAAGGAACAATCAGAATGTCAATGCTCGAATCGAGCAGTTCCTTGACGGGATCAATGGGATAGCGGAAATCAGGAGAGGGCGGGGCTTCCCACCAGAAATCTTCACAGATGGCAAAACCGATCCGCGCTTGCTGGGGGGTAAATACCTTGCGCACTTTTGCCGGCTCAAAGTAACGGGCTTCATCAAAGACGTCGTAGGTCGGGAGCAGGGTTTTGAGCTGGGTAAAGACGATTTTCCCCTCCGCGATGACTGAAAACGCATTGATGAGCGCCCGACCGGAACCGGAGCGGTTCCGGTCGACATAGCCGACACCGACAGCGACGGAAGAAGGCAGCTCTTTTTGAAGCTTTCGCAGACCGGCAAGACTGCCTTCCGCAAAAGAGTCGTAATCCAGAAGATCCATCGGAGGATAGCCGCACAGAGCCATCTCGGGAAAAATGACGAGTTCTGGCGGTGGGAGCGCGCTTTTCCGGCTGCAGGCTTTATTGACATAGCTGACAATTTTATTGGCATTGCCTTCAAAGTCTCCGATGACTGAATTCATCTGTACAATTGAAATAATCATGAACTAACCCTCTTCGTCACTTTATTTTCTTTCTTAGTTTTCTGGCGGTTGGCTTGGCGGAATTCTGGCTAGTTTCAAGCGATGCCAGCTTTGCCTTTCTGGCAGATACCTGCAGGAAAATAATGCCGCCTAGAATCATCAGCAGGCAGAGGATCTGACCCATGGAAAAATTTAACGGTGTTTGGAAGAGATAGGTTGGAGCATCGGGGCTGCCGAGTTTGATGATGTAGCCGAGTCCCGCATCGGGTTCCCGGAAATATTCGATGAAGAATCTGGCAATGCCATAGCCAATGACGTAGGAACCTGCAGCAAGTCCCGGGAACAAGCGCTTTTTCCGTATGAAGAACCAGAGCACAAGCCAAAGGACAATTCCCTCGAAGATGGCTTCATAGAGCTGTGAAGGGTGGCGGGGAAGATTGACCATGTCGTTCAGTGAATTTAAAGAGATGCCGGTTTTTTCAGCTATTTGCTGAACCCAGGTTTCTTTGGCGGAGAATCGTTCGGCATAGGGGAAGATCATTCCCCAGGGCCTTGTGGTAACCTTGCCCCAGAGCTCCCCATTGATAAAGTTTCCCAGCCGGCCAAAGGTATATCCCAAAGGAACCGAAACCGCCAGGATATCAGCCCATTCGATCCAGCGCTGTTTATGCACTTTACACCACACCAGTGTCGCGACAATGACGCCGGCAAGTCCGCCATGAAAGGACATGCCCTGAAAGCCGGTAAACTGCCCGCCCTCGTCAAAGGGCCAGAAAATAAACCAGGGATGGCGCCAATAATAATCGGTCGGCTCATAGATGAGCGTTCCCGCGAGCCTTCCGCCCAACAGCACGCCGATGATGGCCCAAAGGAAGAAGTTGGCTGCCTGATCCTCGTTCCATGGGGCTTTGATTCGTTTTGACTCACGATTGAATAAAATCCAGGTGAGTCCGAAAGCGATGACATACATTAGACCATACCAGCGGAAGGGAAGTCCTGGGATGATTTCAGGTTTGAGCCATGCGGGAAATTCCAAGGTCAATAACATCTTTATTCCTTCCTGGGTTCAGTATCGAGCTCCGCCTGGAGCGCCGGTGAGGATTCCAGGGCTGGAGCCTTTTTTTCTTTTCTAAAAAGAGAAATACCGAGTGTCAGTGAAACAGACAGATCAAGAATCAGCAGAAACAAAAAATCAAAACCACCATGCACAAGGTTCGTGACACTGCCTGAGAACAGAGTCGCGGCTTGGATATTGGTGCTGATGGCAAAGCCTGCAAGAGCGAGGAGAACCAGCGAAGAACCAGTCATCAGCAGAGCCAGCGAGCCGAAAGTCCTGTATTTTTCTTCGTTATAATAGAAGAAAGCGAGAGTGACCGGGAGAATGGCCATAGGCAGAACCAGGTAGCGAAAAAGCGCTCCCGATGCGCCGTCGAGATTCGCAAATCCGAGCCGCACCATCAAATCTATTGCAAGATATGGTCTTGCGAGTGTCAGTGCCGCAGCTATGGCATGGATTGGATTGCGTTTCATTATTCTTGAGTCTAGTAGCCTTGACGGTATCGGGTCAAGATGCTTCAACGCGCCATGCCCCAAGATTGAGAACACTACTCTTGTTCCCTTTAATAAAGAAGAATAATATATTTCAGTTCAACGCTTCTCCGCACCAAAGGAAGAATCACCATGGCTGGATTTAGAAACGAAAAAACTCGTACCATCGGGCTTTGGCTCATCGCATGCGTCCTAGTTTTATTTTTAAGTTTTACAAGTGTCGCCATTCCGCAGGCCAGCGCTCAGGCTGCAAGCGGCAGCCAGGATGATGCCAAGCGATATTCTCAGCTTTTGCAAAGTATTTATCAATTCATTCTTCAGAATTATGTGGATCAGGTCGATCCCGCCGTTCTGTATGAGGGCGCCATGAAGGGCATGTTCAACTCGCTTGGAGACCCACATTCGGTTTTTCTCGATGCGGATATGCTTTCGGATCTTATGCGCGAAACAGATGGCAAATATGCTGGGGTGGGGTTGTATATTTCCAAACAGCCGGGTGCAGCTGGCGAGAATGAGACAAAGTATGTCGAAGTTGTCTCGCCGATTGAAGATACCCCAGCATGGAAAGCGGGAATTTTGCCCGGGGACCTCATTCTGAAGATAGATGGCGAGAGTACGGCCGATCTGACCGTGGATCAGGCTTCAAATAAAATTCGAGGCCCTGCCGGAACCAAAGTCATCCTGACATTCCGCCGAGGCGCTTCCTATGAGTTTGATGTAGAATTCACCCGAGCTACCATTGAAATTCCATCCATAAAGACAGGGTCTTTTGAGCAGAATGGAGCCAAATACGGCTATATCCGTATCATCGAGTGGATCCCGCAGACTCCTGAAAAGATTCAGGAAGCGTTATCCAGGCTGGTCAAGGAAGGTATTTCATATTTGATTGTGGATGTCCGGTCAAATCCGGGCGGATTATTGAGTTCGGTCATCGATGTCAGCGATCTTTTCATTGATTCGGGGGTCATTGTTTCCACAAAGGGACGGAATAAGCAGGAGAACTTTGAGTACAAGGCAAAGCCGGGTGTCGCAGTTCCTGCCTCGGTGAAAATGATTGTCATGGTAAACAAGGGTTCAGCTTCAGCCTCAGAGATTTTTGCCGGCGCGATGAAGGATACGCGGAGAGCTTTGCTCCTAGGTGAAAAAACCTACGGCAAGGGTTCGGTTCAACAGATTTTCCCGCTTGATAAAACTGGTTTCAAGCTGACAATGGCGAGGTATTATACGCCCTCTGGAGTCAATATCGACAAGACTGGCATTGAGCCCGATGTGAGTGTTCCGGATCTTGTGCTTTCTGAAAAGCAGATGGGTTTATATGAAAAATTATATACTTCGGGCCTGATACAGAAATTTGCTGAAAGCAATCCGAATGCTGGACCGGCTGAGCGAAAGGCTTATGCTGAACATCTCATCGCTGTCGAGGGTTTTGATATTCCTCAGGCTTTTATTGAAAAAATGCTTCGTGATGAAGCTGAAAAAACAAAGCCAGCGCGGGTTTTCGATCTGGAATTCGATGTTCAGCTGCGGGAAGCCATCAGAATTCTTGCCAGCTCGGAATTTGATTCGATGCTGCAAAACAGCAAGACTGTTGAACAGCTGTTGTCCGCAAAACCTGATACTGGCGCAGTGACACAGCGGCAGTAAGCCGGGGCAAAGGGGCGGTGGGTTTTCATGCGGCAATTGATTCTACCTGGTGACAGAACGAGGGATATGTGCTGTACCCTCGATGACAAGACATCCCGTTACCTGGTGAGAACCCTCAGGCAGAAGGTTGGTGACACCTTCTCCGCCCTTGATGAGACTGGCACTCGTTTTGATTGTGAAATTTCTTCTATTATAAAAGGGCGGGTTGTCGTATCGCTTTCAGCCCGTGACTCGAAGGATAGCAATGAGGAGCGCGGCGGTCATGCTGGAGATGAACCATCTCAATTTGAATCAGCCGGTATGCCAAAACTGATCCTTGTCCAGGCTGTTCCAAAAGGGCAGAAATTCGACCTCATAATTCGGCAGGCGGTGGAGACGGGCGTGGAGCTCATCATCCCTTTGCTGACGCGCTATTGCGTGGTCGAGGAGCGGGATGCCCGCGACAAGCTTGCCAAGCTTGAACGAAGGAAGAAAATCGTCAGGGAAGCGCTTCAGCAATCCGGCTCGACAACGCTGACGGAAATCGCGGAATCGGTGCCAATTCGAAATTTGGCTGAACAGCTTGCCCAAAGAGGAATAAGGCCTGAAAATTCGCTTTTTCTGCTGTTCCACGAAAAACCCCTTGCGCGACAGAGCCTGCATGAGTACTGTAGCCGCAGTGTAAATTCGATTGTTCTGGTCATTGGAGCGGAAGGCGGTTTTTCTGATGAAGAAACAGCGCTACTAGAGCAGTCAGGATTCAATCTTGTGCATTTTTCAGGTCCCATCATGAGGACCGAAACAGCCGCCTTGTTTGCGATAGCGGCAGTCAAAGCTATTTTTCTGGAAAAAACCATATGGAAACTCTCGCGATAAAGAGTCTTCTTCTCGATGATGTCCGCCTGGATTTTCCGACTGAACGCCAGCTGGGTGCGCTGATTTCTGTCTGGGATGACGGGAAAAATCATCAAATTGCTTTTTTGGACTCCGCGGGCCATCGGCAGGCGCAGAAGGTGAATGAATACGCGTCCATGATTGCGAGCTCTGACCTGGTTTTACCTGTTTCGGGCAATCTTGTCGAGCGCGCATCGGCTCTGCAGACTTCATCCGATGCTGGCGCTTGTATCCATGAGCGTTTGTTTCCGATTCCCCGTCAGCATATCGAATACGTCGACTATCATTTTCTTTCCCAGGATGAACCCGCAGCTTTTAGGCCATACAATGCTCTCAAGGTGCTCAATAGTCTGCTTTCAGCCCTTGAAATGAAAAGCGGCACCGTTTTTTTGCTGGGCGGCGAAAATGCTATCCTGCAAAAAGCCGAAATGAATCTGCGAGCAACTTTTCCCGGATTGCGGATCGTCGGCCGTGCGCCGGGCAATTTCAGCGCGGCGAATGAAGCCGCAATCATTCTCGCGATGCAAAAATCGACACCATCGATGATAATTGCCGGTTCTCACCTTGAAACTGGTGAGCTGTGGATTCCGCGGCATATGTGCTTTGTTAAAAGCGGTATCTTTTTTTATAAGCAATCCATTATGGAAACGCTTGCCTGACATTTTAGATTTCCCTTCTGAAAACAAACAGCACGCTTGAGTTTTGGTAAAAAGAAAAATAGCAATATTCGGAATTGGGCTTGCGGGCTTCCCTTTCGCTTTACCTTTGTTTTACAAAGAAATCGCCTTCTATGAGCATGTGTGAAGGTGTCTACAACAAATGTAGATGATAAAAATACCTGAATAGGGCAATTGTCTATTACGCTAATTCTTGCTTTTTCTTGTTCCTGCCTAAAGCAGTACGAATAATGCGCATATGCTGACGGTCATCTATTGGGATTGCGTGGCATGCCGTATCCGGAAAGTCACCGATATTCTTCAGAAGCATTTTTCAGTTCTATCCGTACCGACTTTTGCTGACATTACAAAACATCAGCCAATCCAGAGTGTCTGCGCAGTTGTTGTCGGGTGCAACGATTCCTGCCTAGAGAAAGTATCTGTTTCAATCGAGAAACTCAAAAACTCTATTCCTTTGCCGATATTTATGATCAGTGAATCGATCATGCCAGATACAAAAAAAACTCCCGATGGTGTTTTTTTTTGCAACTCATCCTCAGTCGACCAGCTTGGGGAAAAAATCCAAGATATTGTTCTGGGCAATCCGGCTGCGGAAATCGCCCGCTCCGTTATGCCCTCTTTTCTGGGTAAAAGCGCGGCTATTCGAAACGTCATTCGGCAAGTCGAGCAGTACGCGCCTTTTGACAATCCAGTTCTGATTCTGGGAGAAACTGGTACAGGGAAAGAGCTTGTCGCTCATGCTCTGCATGAAAATTCGATGAGGAAGGGGAAGCCCTTTATTCCGCTCAATTGTTCGGCAATTCCCGAAACGCTGATAGAAAGCGAGCTGTTTGGGACAGCAAGGGGAGCTTTCACCGATGCTGTCTATCGAAGTGGCGCGTTTTCGCGGGCTTCTACCGGGAGCCTGTTTCTCGATGAATTGGGCAGCATGTCGCTGATGGTCCAGCCGAGGCTGCTTCGTGTCCTGGAATCAGGGGAGTTTATGCGGGTTGGTGGTGAAAAGATAGAGAAATCGGATTTCAGGCTGATCAGTGCGTCCTGCAGAAATCCTTTGGATCTGTCTGATGCAGGCTTGTTCCGTCACGATCTGATGTTCCGGATTTCGGATTTGATCATTATGATTCCGCCCTTGCGGGAGCGCCGCGAGGATATCATTGAACTGGCGCATCATTTTTGCGCGGAGCTTAGCATGAACCGCTGTGGTCTTTCAGAAAACGCGCTTGAAAAGCTCTACTGCCATAACTGGCCGGGCAATGTCCGGGAACTGCGAACCGTCATTTCCCGGGCTTGCGTTCATACCAGGGAGGGTGCCATCACGGAACGGGAAATCATGTTCCATTCGGAGTTCAAAAACATTCTGAAAGATTGTCCTCTTGGGTAAATTCAGGCGGTAAAGTTCGAAGTGCTTTCATTGCGATCGTGGGGTATTTTTCGCCTCGGTTTTCCTTCGTGCGAGGCCAGAATTGCGGCTTTGGAAAAAATCTGCGCAAGATAGTCGGCTTCCAGCTTTGAAAGCTGGGCTCGTTCGATCATGTCTCGAAAAAACCGCCGTGCGTACTCATCGGAGCTTTTTTTGAAAAAGCCAATTTGCGCGAGTGAGGTTGAAATGGCAGCTGTCCGTTCATCGACCTGAGCTCTGCTGAGGAAGATCGTTTTTGCCGGAACTGTCGGTTTTTGCTCAGCAGCACGAAATTCGCTCGATTCAGAATCCTGAAATGCCGAAAATACTTCCCAGCAGGCAATCTGGACAGCTTGGGCGATATTCAGCGATGGGAATGATTCGCTGGTTGGGATGGACACCCCGAGCGAACAGAGAGCCAGTTCGGAATCGGAAAGCCCGTCGCGTTCGTTTCCGAAAACAAAGCTGACTGGTGTATCTGAAGGCAGGGAGAGAAGGCGGCTTCTGATAAATGGCCGCAGGCTCATGAAAAAGCTTTTGCGGTGCTCTCCTTTCCTCCTCGAAAAACCCGCACTCAGTGCTGAAGAGGACAATGCAAGATCCAGCGAGCTGACATGCTGAGCATGTTCGAAAACATCGAAGGCGTGGACTGCCATCATTCGAACTTTTTCTTCTTCATAATCAGGACAATCGGCAAGAACAAGCTTTGAAAAACCCATGGTTTTCATCGCTCGGCAAACTGAGCCGACATTTCCGCTTTCTTTAACCCTGCAGAGGACGATGGAAATGTTGTGACCGGCGGTCATCTTAACCTCCTGTTCCGAACCTTGGGGCGGCAAAATCCAACTTGTTCCAACCCTGGTGATGTCGTATAGTAACCTCATGAGCATTCAGGAACAAGAAGAGCAACATAAAACTCCAAGCGAAGAATCCCGCCATTCAGTTTTTGCAGGAAAAAGAGCGCTGGTAGTTGGCGGAAGCGGAGGGATTGGGCGCTGGCTTTCAAAAATTCTAGCAGAGCGGGGAGCTTCGGTTTTTATTCAGGGTGCTCATGAAAGTAAAGTCGCTGGCCTGGTTGAAGAAATCAAAAGAGCCGGGGGGACTGCCGAAGGCTGTGCGCATGATATCGAATCGGCGTCTGAATTCTGCGCGTTTCTGGAGGGGTACGGGGATTTTGATATTGTCATTTCGGCCTATGGACCTTTTCTGCAAAAACCGCTTACCCAATATTCGCCCCAAGATTGGGAACACCTGGTTGGACACAACCTCGCGCTGCCCGGCGCGCTTGCCAGCCTTTTCCTTCCCGGCATGCTCCATAGAAATTTCGGGCGCTTCCTGTTTTTTGGTGGTACGCGAACCGATGCCCTGCTGACCTATAAAACCAATGCCGCCTATGCTTCAGCCAAGGCTGGGCTGAATGTGCTTGTAAAATCGCTGGCCGCTGAAGGCCGTGACCGCAATGTCGCGAGTCTTTTGGTTTGCCCCGGACTTGTTGATAGCGAATACCTCGATACTGCTGCCCGTGAGGTTTTATGCGCAAAAGCCCCGGGCGGCAAACTCATTCCGGCCAGGACAGTCGCGGAAACCGCATTGAACCTTCTCGATGCTGACCCCTGCGCCGCCTCGGGGGCAATCGTTTCGCTGGACTCAGGTTTTTCGCCATCCTGACAGCTGAAGAGCGAAGCTGCTGCGCAAAGTCCTTTGACAATTCTGCCCTCTGCGGTTAGGATACGGAGTATGGGATCACGCTTGCTTGCAAAAGCCAGGAATTCGATTGTTCCTGAAAATGGAGCTGACACAGCTGCCGATGCTTCACCGGAAATTTTGACTGCGCACGCGACTGAACATTCAGCCAAGGTCAACAAGGCATCTTCGCTCCGCGGCAAAGCCAGCCAGCTCAGGGAAATCCGCGAATCCCGCTCGCAAACTCACAATGGTTATTTTACCATTGAAACACTCGGTTCGCATCCTGATGTCCTTATTGTTCATCCGCTCAAGCCGCTTCAGATCGACACTGTGCAGTCCATGCATGCCGAATTGCTGAAAACCATTGATTCTTTCGGCTCCATTCTAGTCTGGGATTTTTCCACGGTTGAAAATATCGACGCTGCTGGAGTTGGAATGCTCATTGCGGTGCAGAAAAAACTTCGTGAACAGAGCGGCGACCAGGCGCTTTCCGGCCTGCGACCCCGACTTATGCGTTTTATAGCGATGCTTGGCTATGCTGATTATTTTTGTGTTGAGCCTGATATTCCTCATGTTTTGGATCGAATTGAAGAAGAGACTTCCGGAATCTTTCCCCTTATGGCAACCTGTCCAGCCTGCGGCACCGGATTGCAAATTTCGGAACCCGGACGGGGGCGATGCCGTGCATGCGGCGCGGTTCTCAGCATTTTTTCCAATGGTTCGGTTGAATTAGGATAAAATTTGTAGGATATTGTATTTATATGTTTGAAATGGCAGCGGAGGACAGGGTATGATAGTTCAATCCAGAGTGGAAGAGTATCTGATTGATCTTGGAATTTCCTATCAGGAAATCGCCAAGGACGCGTGGTTGATAGAGGATGAAGAAAAGGGATTGCCCAAAATGGTGGTCAGTGTTACTGACCCGATTGTAATCATCAGGGCGAACGTAATGCCGATTCCGGAAAAGAATCGGGAAGCGCTTTTCGAACTCCTGCTTTCCCTGAACGCCCGGGATTTTCTGCATGGCGCGTATGCGATTGATGGCAATGACATCATTGCGCTTGATACATTGGAATATCAGAATATGGATCGAAATGAATTCAGCGCTTCTCTCGAGGCTATGGCTTTTGCCTTGAGTCAGCATTATCCGAAACTGTCCATGTTCGCACAAAAAGGGGAGGAGTGAGCAATGGGTATTTTTGACAGGATTAAAACCGTCATTTCTTCAAATATCAATGACTTGGTGACCAAAGCCGAGAATCCCGAAAAGATGCTCAACCAGATGATCATCGATATGAATGAGCAGCTGATTGAGTCCAAAAAAGCGGTTGCCATGGCTATCGCGGATGAAAAGCGGCTTGAACGCGAGGTTGTGGAAAACAAGGCGAAAGCGGATGAGTGGGAGAAAAAAGCTGTTCTCGCAGTCCGGGCCAATCGCGACGACCTTGCCAAGGAAGCTCTGCTGCGCAAGCAGGAACATGAAAGCTATGTTGGGCAGCTGGCTACCCAGCTGCAGGCGCAAAAAGAATCAGTGGAAAAGTTGAAGGATTCTTTACGGCAGCTGCAGACTAAAATTGAAGAGGCTTCCCGCAAGAAAAATATTCTTATCGCGCGGGCAAAGCGAGCGGAAGCCCAGGAGAAGATCAATAAAACCATGTCTTCCCTTTCCGGCAACAAAAGCGCCTTCGATACCTTTGAGCGGATGGCGAAAAAAATCGATGAAATCGAAGCCAGAACAGAGGCGCAGAAGGAGCTCGAGGATACAACAAGCGGTGCGAGTCTTGAAAAGCAATTTGCCGCGCTGGAGTCTTCACCGACCGCTGCTGATGCTATGCTGGAAGATCTCAAGCGAAAGCTGCTGACTGAGGATGCTGGCGGCTCAGCTCAAAAATAATCATTCAATATGAAAAAAAGGTCGAAAGGCGGAAAACCTCTCGACCTTTTTTCATATTCGTGCACTGGTTTCAGGAATCTTCCCGGCGTACGATGTGGGCGCCGATATTTCTCAGCCGTTCGGTGATATTTTCATAGCCGCGTTCGATCTGATAGACATTGTGGATCGTGCTTTCGCCATCAGCGCAGAGCGCTGCGATTACCATGGCCATGCCGGCCCGCACGTCGGGGGAGACGAGCACTGAAGCGCTGAGCCGGGCTGGACCGCTCACAACAGCGCGATGCGGGTCGCAGAGTACAATTTGGGCTCCCATACCGATCAGCTTGTCTACAAAAAACATTCGGGATTCAAACATTTTTTCGTGGATAAGCGCGGTGCCGTGCGTCTGAGTCGCGATGACGGTCATTATCGAAGTAAGATCAGGCGGGAAGCCTGGCCAGGGCGAATCATCGATTTTAGGGATTTGGCCGCTGATATCATTGACAACCTTCAGTGACTGGCTCGAAGGAACGAAGAGCGAAGTTCCGGACAATGTCCAGGAGATGCCGAGTTTTGAAAAACCTACTTTGAGCGGCGGCAAGTCATCAGGATTGACGCCTTCGATAGTCAGTTCGCCCCTGGTGACTGCGGCAAGTCCGATAAAGGAACCGATTTCCATGTAATCGGGGCCGATGGTGAAATCGGTGCCTTCCAGCTTTTCCGCGCCAAATATGGTGAGGAC
This sequence comes from uncultured Treponemataceae bacterium, assembly GCA_964654405.1. GTDB lineage: Bacteria > Spirochaetota > Spirochaetia > Treponematales > Rectinemataceae > JAJTBL01. The sequence continues at coordinate 7,971 of CAZZJJ010000004.1, read as the reverse complement.
ATTCGATCCGATGCCATCGATATGGGCTCCCATGGCATTCAGCATGTTGCACAGGTCTTGCACATGAGGCTCCGAGGCTGCGTTTCTAATGACGGTTTTTCCCTTTGCCAAAACTGCCGCCATGATGGCGTTTTCAGTTCCCGTTACCGATGCTTCGTCGAGAAACAGTGCGGTTCCGTGAAGAGATTTCGCGGAAAATTCAAGGAATTCCTTGACGGACACCTTAGCACCAAGTTCTTCCAGCGCAAGGACATGCGTATCGATCCGCCTTCGTCCTATCGTATCGCCTCCCGGCGGCGGCAGCAGCGCTGATCCGAATTTGGCGACCAGCGGGCCGGCAAAGAGGATGGACGCCCTCACTTTTCGAGCCTGGCTGACAGGCACATCGAAACGATTGATGCTTCGGGGATCGACAACCCACACATTGGCTTCAGGGTGCTGGATACCGGCACCGAGATAGCGCAAAACTTCCGTCATGACAATGACATCTTCGATTTCAGGTATATTTCGCAGGGTCACCGGGCTGTTCGCTAAAACGGTGGCTGCAAGGCATGGCAATGCGGCATTTTTATTTCCCGATGCGCGAACTTTGCCGCTGACGGGGTAGCCGCCTTCAATGACATACTTGTACATGTTCCTACTGTACGTTCGACCCGCGCTTTGGTCAATGCGTTTTGCAAAATTGCCGGGGCTTACCAGATGCCGCTCAATCGGATATAGTTGACATGATGAGTAATATTCCCGCCGGGCAGGCTGAACCGATATCAGTATCCGAGAGTTTTTACGCTCTCGATACAATGGCTGCGGAGCTTCTAGCATATTTCGAACTCAATGTCGAATCAAAAAAGCGCGAACTCATGCGCAGGGCGGCCATGCTCGCCCGGGATTTATATTCGGATACACCGGTTCCAGCCAAAAGATCAGTTTTTTCGCTGTTCCGAATTATTTCCTTGCTGAACCGCCTCCATGCTTCAGGCGGCTCCGACTTCGGCGATTCGATCTCACAGCTGCTTGCAAAAACTGTCTGCAGCGCCAGAACCGCGGTTCAGGTAATTCATGCAGGACTCCACGCTGAAGAGAAAACCCATTTTTTCGGCCATGGAGAGCATTTGCCTTTTGAGCGGGAAATTGAATCCTATAAAGGGCAAATTCTCCTTGCGCTTGACCCGATGCTCGCCGATGCGATCCAGCCTGTTCTGTATCGATTGGAGCATGTGCCTCGGGCGGTGCAAAGCGGCGATGAGCTTCTGACCTGGCTTGGTTTGGTAAAAAATGAAGACGCGGATACCGGGCAGGAGTACCGGGGGCCGGAACCTGAGCGAGTCAGCGGTGCAAAGCAGATTTCGATTGCCCGTGAAGGCAAACTGGAAACGTACTCGCTTCGTGATGGATTCCAGTTGCCGGATGTCATCATTACGGATTTGTATTCCGCTGGTTTTGCCGGTTTTGAAATTCAGGAGCTTTTAAAATCCTTCAGCCGGCTTGCCGATATCCCGGTTATCATATTGTCTCCACTGCTCGATTCACGGATCATCGCGAGGGCAATACAGCTGGGAGCCGATGATGTCCTGCGATATTCGGTTGAGCCTTCAGTTTTTTTCGCTCGTATCGAATCGAGCATCGAGCGAAACAAAATGCGTGAAAAACACCGTGTCAATGTCATGGCGCTTGCGAAAACTCGAGCTCGCCTCGAGGCTGAACTGAAATCCGGCGCTGAATATGTCCGCTGTCTTTTGCCGGGGAAAATAAAAAGCCAGCTGCTGTCAACGGATTGGATTTTTATTCCTTCGGCGAGCCTTGGCGGAGATTTGTTCGGGTACCACCGGCTGATGGATGGCAGAATCTCCGTTTTCATGATTGATGTAAGCGGCCATGGCGTGCAGTCAGCCTTATATTCCGTGACGATTTTTGACACCCTTCGTCTTGAGGGCTTGCGGAATACGGATTTCGGTGACCCTGCTTCAGTATTGCGCAGCCTGAATCATGCATATCGCATGGAGGAACGCAACAACCTTCTTTTTACGGTTTGGTATGGTGTCTGGGATGAGAGAAGCCGAACCTTGGTACATGCATCCGCTGGAAGTCCGCCGGCGGTTTTAATTCTGCCTGGCGGGGGAGCTGTGGAATTGAAATCTCCCGGCCTGGTTGCAGGAGCTGATCCTGATGCCGACTATGAAAACATGAGCATCCAGATCCCTCGAAATTCGCGATTGTTTCTTTTTTCGGATGGGATTTATGAGTTTCCGGCTCAGGATGGTGAAATCTTTGGGCTTGAGGCTTTTGTTCAATTACTGGAGAAGACGGCAGTATCTGCATCTGAAACCATGATGAGTGTTGGGGAAATCATTGCCAGGGTAAAAGAGCAGGGGAGATTGGGAAGGTTTGAAGATGATGTTTCGCTTCTGGAGTTCTCTTTTGGGTGATCCTTATGTAGTGTTCTCGAAATTGGGGCAGGTATGAAACTGAAAATACGAAAGCCTGACGATTTTCATGTGCATTTGCGGCAAGGTTCTCGTTTGAAAGACTATGTAGTCCGGGAAGCTCGGTATTTTAATCGAGCTTTGGTAATGCCGAACACCCTGCCGCCTATAACAACACCTGAGATGATTGCCGCCTATCGAAGCGAGATATCGAAAATCATTGCTGACAGCGATCCTGATTGCAGAATGACAGATTTCACTCCCTTGATGACTTTCAAGCTGCTTCCTGGGATGAAGGGAGAGCTTATTCAGTCCTGTGCGCGAGCTGGTGCGATTGCTGGAAAGTATTATCCGCAAGGCTCGACGACGAATGCCTCTGATGGGCCATCCAAACCCGGTGACATACAGGAAGCGCTCGATGCAATGGAAGAAGCCGGGCTTGTGCTTTCAATCCATGGTGAGGATCCGTCGAGTCCGGTTCTTGAGCGAGAACAGCGCTTTCTTCCTACAGTTGAATACATCCTTGAGCGATGGCCAGGCCTCAAAGTAGTGCTTGAGCATCTTTCAACGAAAGAAGCGGTTGAGTTTGTCAAAAATGGTCCTGATCGGCTGGCTGGAACGATAACAGCGCATCATCTGCTTTTTACAATCGACGACATGATCGGTGAAAGTATGAAGCCCGGGCTGTTCTGCAAGCCTGTTCTGAAAACTGGGGCGGATCGCGAAGCGCTGCGGCATGCTGTTTGTTCGGGGTCTCTGAAATTCTTCTTCGGAAGCGATTCAGCGCCGCATCCAACCGAGGCAAAAAGACGAGAAGCATCGCCTGCGGGGATTTATTCGGCTCCGACAGCGGTAGGGATGCTGGTGGAAGTGTTCCGAAACTTGGGGTCCTTCGCTGAGCTGGAAAAATTTTGGTCCAAAAATGGCGCACTTTTTTACGGGCTGCCGATAAGAGAAGATTATATCGAGCTGACTCAGGAAGATTGGGTTGTTCCTGAAGAAATAGATGGAGCCATCCCCCTCGGTTCGGGTACTAAACTATCGTGGAAATGATAGTGTCGATAACACTTACAATCTCACTATCCGTGAGCTGGTCAGAACCTTCCCCCCATCCTTGGTAATAAGCACATCATTTTCAAGCCTTACTCCTCCAAATTCTGGGTGATACAGTCCCGGCTCAATGGTAATGATATGACCGGGCACCAGGACAGCATCGTTGTCGTCTCTGATGTTGACCCCTGGTGCCTCATGGGCTTCAAGCCCAATTCCGTGCCCTAGGGAATGCGGCATGGTCATCTTCGCTTCTTTGAAAAAATCATCAACCAGCATGGCGATATCTCGGGATCGAATGCCTGGTTTACATGCCGCGACAGCAAGATCGTACGCCTGCTGAACCAGCGTGAGCATTTTTTCCTGTTCTTTGTTCAGCGGACCTTTCGCGAAGGTCATTGTCACATCAGATGTATATCCATCGACAACGATGCCGAAATCGAGGATGGAAAGCCCCTTGGTTGCAAAAGGACCTGAGCCGTAGCTGGGAAAGGCATGGATTCCAAAACTGCGAGATGGCCCGGCTGCAATGGTGTCGAAGCCTGTCTTTTCCGCACCGTGAGTGCGGCATTCTTTTTCAATGAACAGAGCGGCGTCGAGTTCAGTGGTGATTTCTCCGCTTTTCACTTTTTGCTCTATTGCGTCGATGAGGTAATTTGTCAGAGCTGATGCCCGCTCATAGATTTCAAGTTCACCCTCGTCTTTAGCTGCCCGCATCTTGAGGATTTCTGCATCTATGCCGCCTTTCTCGCAGATAAAATCCCAAGCTTCCAGTTCTGACACAAGATCGACATAGTCAGGATAGGCGGTAGCTTCCGATACCTCGATTTTGGAGCCGCCCGGAATGGCTAATTCCTGAAGTACGGATCGGGTGGCTGCTATAGCGCTTCGTCCAAATTTCGTATATGGCAGAATAAGATCGGCAAAAGCCATTTTCTCAGCCATGTTTACATCCCAGGGTACGAGAATGGCTTTTTCGTCCGATGAAATTATGAGGAGTGCGTCTCCCGGATGTCCGCAGAGATAGCGAATAGCTGGATTCCTCATTGATTCGAAATCCATGAAGCGAACAGCGTGAATGCCCCGCTGTTTCAGAACTTGGGCTACTTTTTTTCGTCTGGTTTGATAAATCGAATGAAGTGTTGTCACGTCCGGCCTCCAGGATGGATTATCAGCATTGTAGAGAAATTTGTCCAGTTAAAAATTCTGCGGTTTTTTATTCTTAAGCCTCATGGATATTCCAAAAAACCATCACGGTCACGCTCGCTGTGCCAATTCATCGAGCGAGGATTTCAGTATCGCGATACCGGCATCGAGTTCCTCATCAGTAATGACAAGCGGCGGCAAAAGCCGTACCGTGTCTTCTCCGGCAGTCAGTGCGAGGAGATGATTGGTTCGGCACTGTGCCACAACATCGGATGGAGGGCAGGTCACCGCGATTCCAACCATCAGACCCATGCCTCGAACTTCTTTGATCAGGGGGTTCTGCCATGAGCGGACGGCTGCTTTGAGTTTTTCGCCTTTTCTTTCAACTTCAGCGAGAAAGCCCGGCTGTGTCAGTTCTTTGAGCACCGCACGGGCTGCTGCTGCTGCCAAGGGGTTGCCGCCAAAAGTCGTACCGTGATCGCCAGGTTGAAGGGTTTCCGCACAGGCTCCCCTGGCAAGAATCGCACCGACTGGCACGCCGCCTGCGAGTCCTTTGGCGACAGCGGTCATGTCTGGTCTGACACCCAATTTTTCGCAGGCAAGAAATGCTCCGGTTCGTCCAACACCCGACTGGACTTCGTCCGCGACAAAAAGAATGTCTCGTTCATGGCAGAGCTTTTCAGCAGCCTGCAGGTACTGTGTGCTCAAAGGACGAACACCGCCTTCGCCCTGGATGGGTTCGAAAATAAAAGCGCAGACTGTATCGGTCAAAGCTGTTTCGAGCGCGCTCAAATTGTCGGGTTCCACATAAACAAAGCCGGGAGTAAAGGGGCCGAAGAATTGATGGAATTTATCCTGGCCCGTAGCGGTGACTGTGGTTACCGTTCTCCCATGGAAAGAGCCTTTCAGCGTAACAATCACATTTTTATCAGGCTTTCTGGATGACCCATATTTCCGGGCGATTTTAATAAGCCCTTCATTCGCCTCCGCGCCTGAATTGCAGAAGAATACCTTGTCATAGCCAGTCAGGCTGGTCAGCTCTTCGGCAAGCTTTATGGACGGCTCTGTCAGAAAATAATTCGAAACATGGATCACTTTCGCAGCTTGTTCAGCGATAGCCGCAACAAGCTTTTCATGGCCGTGTCCCAAAGCATTGACTCCGATGCCGGCGGTAAAATCGATATACTCGCTTCCATCGGCGGTATACAGCTTCGCGCCTTTACCTTTTTCGAAGACGAGTCCCGTCCTCTTGTAGGTGTTCATGAAACGGTCGGTTTTTATGGTTTGTGCACTCATACAATCATTGTCCCCATACCTTGATCGCTGAACAGCTCTATCAACAGAGCGTGCGGCGATCTGCCATCAAGAATATGTGTCGAAGTAACGCCGCTGTGCAAGGCTTCGACACAAGCTTCTACCTTGGGAATCATCCCGCCTGATACAACTCCCTGCTGAATCAGGTTAGCTACTTCTTCTTTTCTGATTTTTGAAAGGAGTGTCGCGGCATCTGAAGTGTCAGTCAAAATACCGGGGACATCAGTCAGAAGGATGAGCTTTTCCGCGCCAAGTGCCGCAGCAAGCCTGGCTGCGGCTGTGTCAGCATTGATATTATAATACAACGCTTCGGCATCGTCGCTCAATCCTATGGTTGAAACAACCGGAATATAGCCGGCATTCAGCAGCGATGATACCGCTGCTCCGTCCACCGAAGTGATTTCACCAACAAGGCCAAGGTCTTTTTCGTCCTTTAAAAGCCGAGTTGCCCTGAAAAGCCCCCCATCTCCGCCGCATAAACCGCAAGCCTTGCCGCCTGCGTTTTCTATCAATGCGACAAGATCCTTGTTAACTTTGCCGGATAAAACCATTTGGACAATTTCCATGGTTTCATCATCCGTATAACGAAGTCCATCGATAAAAATTCGTTCTTTCCCGAGTTTTTTCAGCATTTTATCAATTTCCGGCCCGCCGCCGTGCACTAGAACAGGACGAATGCCGACCTGCTGCATCAGAATCATATCCTCAATAACCGCGACTCTGACGCCTTCATTGATCATGGCAGCTCCGCCATATTTCACAACGACCGTTTTCCCTGAAAACGCTTTAAAATACGGCATTGCCTGTAATAAAACATCAGCCCGCATAGTATCGGTAATCATGATTTGCTCCCTTGTTTGCGAATTTTCTCTGAATCAGGTCCGATAATCGCCGTTGATTCGGACATATTCATAGGATAAATCACAGCCCCAGGCTGTTGCCTGCGCATCTCCTTCATGAAGATCGACATAGACGGTAACTTCCTGATAGCTCAGGATTTTTTTTGCTTTTTCTTCGTTGAAGGGGAGCGGTGCCCCATTCTTGCAAACACTGATATAGCCCGAGGCACTTTCGAAGGAGACATCCACTTTTTCCGGGTCGAAATCATTTCTCGTGTACCCAAGAGCGCAGAGAATGCGGCCCCAGTTCGCATCAGCGCCAAAGAAGGCTGTTTTTACAAGGCTGGAACAAATGACGCCTTTGGCGAGCTGTTCAGCTTTTTCTTCATCACTGGCCCCTTCTACGACACATTCAATCAGCTTGGTCGCGCCTTCGCCATCACGGGCAATCGCTCTGGCCATCTGGATGTTAAGCCAGTCCAAAGCTTCATAGAATTCCTGATAATCGTCATCCGCGCTCGTAATGATAGGATTTTCGGCCATGCCATTGGCTAGAATGACCACCATGTCATTCGTTGATGTGTCGCCATCGACGCTAACCCGGTTGTAGCTTCTTCGAACCGATGCCGACAGCGCTTTTTGCAGCAGACCCTGGTCAATGGCGCAGTCTGTCGTGATGAAAGAAAGCATGGTTGCCATGTTGGGATGGATCATGCCTGAACCTTTCGCCATCGCGCCAATGGTTACGGTTTTCCCTTTTAATTCGAATTGAACCGCAAGCTCTTTTTTAACGGTATCGGTCGTCATGATCGCTTCACGGGCGTCAAGGTATCCGGCTTTGGAGAGCCCCGCCACCAGAGAATCCATGCCAGCTTCGATGACGCTGACATCGAGCAATTGCCCAATAACACCCGTTGAAGCGACAACGACATCTTCAGGTTTTACCGGCAATCGCTCAGCGACCAGCGCGGCCATTCGCTTTGCCGCGGCAATGCCCGCTTCTCCGGTACAGGTGTTTGCATTCCCTGAATTTACAATGATAGCTTGCGCTTTCCCATCGCTAAGGTGCTCCCTTGTTACTATCAGAGGCTGGCCTTTTACCTTATTGGTTGTGTACACAGCGGCAGCTGCGCACATCCTTTCGGACCATACTAGCGCAAGATCTTTCTTTTCCTTGTTTTTTCTGATTCCCACATGCATTC
>CAZZJJ010000003.1:0-27838 GCA_964654405.1 uncultured Treponemataceae bacterium | reverse complement strand
CTTGGGGATTCGGTGCTATCTCTTTGTGTACCATCAAGCACAAGATTGGAAACACGAGCGAAAACTCGTGGGAATACAAATAAACTTACAATTATTAAAAACACCAGTCCAAGCGCTCCGCTTATCCAGAAACCTGCATTGACTCCAAAACTCTCTGAAATCTTCCCACAATAAAGCGATCCAATTGGTGTAGAACCTACAAATAGCAAATTATACGCAGACATAACACGGCCTCGCATCTCATCGGTAGAAAGAATCTGTACTGAGGTGTTGCATAATGTGGCATATGAAGACATACCGAAACCGCATGCGGCTAATAGAATAGCTGAAAGAATAAAATTCTTTTGCAATCCGGTCAAAACCATTGCAAAAGCAAGAACAAAGCCCGCAATCAATATCAAGCGAGGAGAAGGCACAAGTTTCTCCCCACTTAGAGACATAATAATTCCTGCAATCATAGACCCAAAACCCATTGCCGACATTAAGAGCCCATATCTATCAGCTGATAACCCAAGCGTGAGCTTTGCAAAACTTGGAATGAGTATATTTAAATTCATTAAAAACAAGCTGAAAAAACCAATCATAATTAAGATCAGCATGATTCTTTTTTCTTTTCTGATATAGGAAAGCCCTGCTCTCAGTTCCCCTTTGAAATTTCCACCTTTCGCTCTTGGATTTCGCCCTGCTTTCATGAAGCACAAGCTTGTAATCACTGCTATGTAGCTGCCTGCATTGAATAAAAAAGTCCACGGTATCCCTATTGCCGCAATCAATACCCCGCCAATTGCTGGTCCTAAAACTCTCGCGATATTAAAAATGGTGCTATTCAATGCAACTGCGTTAACTACAAGCGATCTTTCACCAACCTGCTCCGCCACAAAAGATTGCCGAGCCGGCCAGTCCACTGCTGTCAAGACTCCTGTAAAGGCTGCTATAGCCATAATATGCCAATATTGAACATGAGGACTGAAAGCCAAAGCAGCAAGAATGAGGGCAGCCAATGAGAACAAAATTTGCGTCACTATCAAGATGGAACGCTTGGGGTATCGATCTAGTAATGGTCCAATAAATAGCGACAACAGCAGAGATGGCAGATATTGTATAGTAGATATGAGACCGAGCATAAAGGGGCTATTTGTGAGTTTGAGGACAAGCCAGGCTTGACCGGTATTTTGGAGCCAGGTTCCGATAACAGAAATTCCCTGTCCAAAAAACCATAATCGGTAATCTTTAGAAGCAAGCGCAGGGAGCCTCTCTCTTAGCGTCATGCTAGTACTCCTGTTTGTTCATGCAAGATACGCAGTCGGCACCTGAAGCATTCTGAAAGAAATACCATAGGATTTTTCAAGAAATTTTGGCTCCAGGACAGCAGAAGGGATATCGAACATCATTATCTTTTTATTATAAAGTAAAAGCACAAGATCGGAAACACTCTGAACGAGAGCCAAATCATGAGTAGAAAAAATTATCGTCCTATTTTTCTCAGCCAACAGTGCCAACTCCCGGGCCACTCTTTGCGAATTTGCAGGATCAAGCAGGGAAGTCGGCTCATCCAGAACCAGCGTATCGGCCTCTTGCGCAAGACAGCGCGCGATTCGAATCAGCTGGAATTCGCCGCCTGAAATTTCCGCAGCGGAGCGCTTTTCCAGATGTTCAAGATGCAATTCAGCAAGCGCGGACCGCGCCATGGCGTAATCCTGTTCCGAAGGCTGAGAAAGCGCCTGAATATGAGGAGCCCTACCCATCAGCACAAAGTCCAGAACTGAATAATTGAACGGAAGGCGTTCGATCTGTGGCAAAAGAGCTATCATTCTGGCTCGTTCAATCGGGGAAAGCGAACGAAGCGGTTGTCCATTCAATTCGATTTTGCCTGATTCAGCTTTCAAATGCCCGGAAATCAAAGACAGCAAGGTTGTTTTCCCCGCGCCGTTTGCACCGAGTATTGCAACCTTTTTCCCAGCTTCAATCGAAAATGAAATATCCTCAAGAATCCGACCTCTCCCAAGCCGTGAAAAAGAAATATTTTCGAGTGATACAGCCTTCATCGCGCCATCTCCGTTTTTCTCGATGTCAGAACGAATACGAATAAAAGCGCGCCCATCAGGGCTGTTACAATACCGAGCGGTAATTCGCCGGAAAAGAGATTTTTCGCGATTCCATCGGCTAACAGAACAAAGACAGCTCCGCCAAGCATCGAGGCAGGCAAGGCATCTCTGCCGTCAGGACCAAATATGATCCTCGCTCCTTGCGGAACAACCAGGCCAACCCAGGCGACAATACCGCATGAAGCAGTCATCGCAGCGACTCCAAGTGCGGCAAAAACCGCAGCGATAGCTCGTTCAGCCTCAGGATGCAGTCCCAATGATCTGCTGACCTGATCGTCGAGAGAAAGCAGGCTCGATCTCCATCGCAATACGAACATGACTATTACGGAAGCGGCTGCCAAAGGTGCTATACCTGCCAATTTTTGCCATGTCATGGCGGAAAGCGATCCCATCGTCCAGAAGACAATATCAGGAAGCGTTTTCAGCGGATCGGCCACATATTTTACAGCCGCAAGCAGTGATGAAAAGAATGCGGAAACAGCAAGTCCCGCCAGGACAAGGCGAAGAACCTGACCGCCAAATTTGAATTTTTTTGCAAGGAAAAGGCTGAGAGCGAGGGCTCCCAAAGCCATGACAAAAGAAAGGCTCATGACGAAAACAGCCAAGCCTTTATCGCCAAGATTTTTGGCCAGTGAAGGGCCGCTGCCGAGCACCAAGGCAATTGCTGCGCCGAAGGCTGAGCCCTGGGAAACACCGAGAAAGCCGGCATCGACCAGCGGATTGCCAAAAATCGTCTGAAGCATCGCTCCTGCCCCGCCGAGCACGGTACCCAGTAAAAACGCTCCCAAAGCCCGAGGGAGCCTTAGCGAAAAGAAAACCCGCTGGGTGGTTGTGTCGTGCAGCAAATCCCGTATCGAAGTAAAACCCAGTCGCGGATATCGGCCGATAAACAGGTAGAGGATAAAGACGCCAAGGAGCAAAACAACCAGCAGTATCATCCTTCCCAAGTTTCTGCCGTTATCCGGGTTATTCACTTGCCGGCCTTTCCTTCAACCGTACCTGACAAGCGAGGCATTATGGTTTGATTGAAAAGCTTTTCGTCCATCCCATAGGCGAAATTGAAAAAATTCTTTGCCAGGCTTATCGCTGAAAAGTCGGGGAAGAGCGCCGGATTGAGTGTTGCCGCCATCCACCGCAATCCCAGAATCCAGCGGGTGTCAGGTTGATCCCATGAGTAGAAATCCTTCACAAAACCATAGACACTGCTGCTTTTAACTGCTGAAACACCAGCCAATCTTCCATCTTTGAGGAGATTTTCCGCTGACTTTTCAGGATTATCTTTATAGTTGATCATGAAAATCACATCAGGATTCCATGCGGCGATCTGCTCGGCATTCACTTTCGCCCAGCCTGAACCCGGATTGGCGGAAGTCCAGACTGGTATACCGCCCGATAATTCAACCATCATGGTCTGAATCCATGAAGCAGGAGGTACTTCCCAGACACCCTCAGCCCCTGCTGAAGGCTGAAGCACCAATACTTTCCGCTTCTCTGTCTGCTTTATAAAAGCGGTTTTATCGGTCACCTTTTTCACCTCGGATTTATACCAGGCTACAACCTCAGCCGCGCGCTTTTCATTTTTAAAAAGCTTGCCCAGAAGCGTGATTTCCGAATAGTAGTCATCGGGGTTTTCAAGATTCAAATAAAGCTGCTGAATGCCAAGAGCATCCAGTGCCGGTCCCAAAGATTTTTTATTTGCACTCTTCATGATGACAAGATCCGGTTTGAATGACGCATAGGTTTCAGCACCGGCTGATGTTTCAAAAATCGGTCTTTTTGCATACGAAGGATCAATGGCAGCAAGAAAAATGCCCAATCCCTGATCTCCCTTTGCAGAAGCGACCACTTTTGATCCTGCTTCGGGAAAGAGATAGACCGCATCGACCACCATGATGACCGCCTTGCTTCCGCCAAGGACAATCCGCTCCTGCGCAGGTAGATTTCCGCAAACCAGCGCAATAAATATAAGCACAGGGAAAAATTTAATTTTCATGTTTGTTACCATATCCTTTTCGATTATTTTACGTCAACAAGACTGATATTTCCGGCAAAGAATTCGCGATATTCATCACAGGAATATAAAAGTTCCTCATGCTTGCCGTACGCGATCATTTCGCCTTCTTTCATAAAAAGAACCTTATCGACATATTGCACGCTGGACAGGCGATGCGACACCGCAACAATAGTAATATCCTTACCTTCCAGAGCCTTCCAGAGCATTCCTTCATTCTTGGTATCAAGACTTGCGGTCATGTCATCAAACAGGAGAAGTTCCGGCTCTCTCGCCAATGCCCTCGCGATGGCAAGCCTTTGCTTCTGTCCACCTGAAACACTGACCCCGCGCTGCCCCAGGACAGTACATTCTTTCAGTGGGAATGTCCGAATTTCCTCACCGATTTGAGCTGTTTCGATGTAGCGCCAGAAATCATCATGTGTCAAATTGGGTTCTTCTTCTTTTGTTCCAAAAGCGACATTTTCATGGATTGTCCCTGAAAAAAGCAAAGGTTCCTGGGGAACATATCCGAACAGCCTGGCCCAGGAAGCGGGCTGAATTTCCTGGAGATTTTTCCCATTTATTGAAATTTCGCCTTCCTGTGCCGGCAGTATCCCAGCAATCATTTTTATCAAGGTAGTCTTGCCGCTTCCGACAGGACCAATCACGAGGATACGTTCTCCCTTTTTCATTTCAAATGAAACATGCCTGACCGCTGGGAGGAGCCGCCCTTCATACGAAAAAGAGACGTTATGCGCTTTCAATGATTCAAAATGCTCAAGCACCCCCTGCCCGCTCTGCGCTTCGGCAAAGTCGCGCCATGCCGGGAAATCCTTCATTTCTTCGAGCCTGTCGATATTGACAAAAGCCCGTTTGCCGAAGATGAAAAGCTGCGGTATGTCGAGGATAGGGTAAATCAGCAAATTGAGATAATTGTAAAAAGCATAGAAAGTGCCGATCGTAATTGAATTGCGTACAACCATCAGACCGCCTGCGAAAATAAGCGCTATCTGAGCGACATAATCGATATTCTGATAAATAAGATTGAGCACGGTCTCCAGTTTTATGACACCCATCTCCGTTTCAAAACGGCGTGACAGCGCGTCTGAAAAAAAGCGCTCATATTTTTTTTCCGATCCGAACGCCTTTATAATCCTTGCTCCGGAAAAACTCATTTCAAGCTGTTCGTTGATGTGAGAGATTGCCTGCTCGTTTCGATTTACCTTGTCATAGATGGTGTCCTGGGTCTTGCTGAAAATGTACAGCATGAACGGCAGCGAAATAATTGAAAAAAGCGCAAGCCTCCAGTCAAGCAGGAACATGGCTATCGCGCAAAAAATGACTTTGCTTCCGGATTCTACAGCTCTGAAGATTCCTGAACAAAGAAACCACGAAAGTTTTGGAAAATCGCTGATATCGGAGGTTAGACGGGTCACAACATCGCCCGAAGAATATTTCGAAAAAAACCGGTAGTCTTTTTCTGTCACAGCTTTGAAGTATTTGTTCCTGACGATGTAATCGAATACCACATTAAGGGCGCCGCGGATGCCGGGGAAAAAACCGGCGATAAAACCCGCGAATCCTAGCGCGACAAAATACAATGCTATTTTTCTGATTTCTTTCAACGGTTCAGCGTATCGTGTATCGTTTGCCAGAATATTCTGAAAGAGGTCGAATAACGTTCTGGTAAGAAGCGGGAACGCTACTGCAACAGCGCTTGAAAGCAATGTCAGGAAAAGCAGCAGTACAATGAGTCCCTTCTTTTCCTTCCAAACATACCATATCCAGCGTATATGATGAATCTTATTCATTATCGTTTCCTTGTTTTAAAAACTGCTGTTCAACCAGCAATCGATAGGCAGGTAAATTCTCATACAGTTCCTGATGTGTTCCGCTTGCCAGGATTTTGCCTTCCGAGAAAAAGAGAATCTGATCCGCGTTTAAAATGGAAGAAAGCCGATGTGCCACGATGAGCGATGTCCTTCCTTTCAGAAGTATTTCCAGGCTAGCCTTGATTTTCTGTTCGGTTTCCATATCGATATTGCTGGTCGCCTCATCAAGAATTACAAGTTCCGGGTTAACGACAATTGCCCTCGCAAACGCGAGAAGTTGTTTTTCACCGGCGGATAAATTGCCGCCGCGTTCCCATAGATTTGTTGCTATTCCACTGGGCAGCTTTTGCACGGAGTCTTCAGCGTGAACACGGGCAAGCGCGGATCTTACTTCGCTCTCAGGAATTTCATCGTTGTAAATTCTGACATTTTCAAACACTGAACCGGGGAAAAGATAAACATCCTGCAATACCAATCCAATTTTTTTCCGCCATTCAACGAGGTTGAGTGACGAGAATGGCGTGCCATCTATAGTAATCCGTCCTTTTTGCGGATGATAGAAACCGCATAAAAGACTCACAGTAGTCGATTTTCCGGAACCCGAGGCTCCGACAACTGCGGTCATTTTGCCTTTCTCGATCGAGAAACTGACATCCTTCAGCACCCAATCTTCATCTTTGTAAGCAAACCAGACATTTTCGAAGACAATTTCATGATTGAAAATCGGCGCAATTTCATTTTTTCGGCCAGCTTCTTCAGGAAGAGCCATGATTGTCGTTATGCGCTTCAGAGAAGTTCTTGCCTGCTGAATCCGCCTGATGCTTTCCGCAATTTCTACCACAGGACGTAATAGCGACGCGCCATATTCGAAAAACAAAAGCAGAGTGCCCAGCGTCATCGCGCCTGTTAATACCCGAGGAGCATACAGCAGAATCAGCGCAACAATGAACAGCGGCCCAACCAGGGAATCGAGCGCGGACATCGCGGAATATTCAAACAGAGAAACGCGGACATCATTGCGCATTTTCTCTTTTCCTGTTTTGTCCAGAGATTTTCTCGCCCAATCAGTCCTCGCAAAAGCACGGAGGATCTCTATACCCTGGACGAATTCGGTGACTTTGGCGGTAACCCGCGCGTGCAGGCTTCGTGAGGCGTCATACAATTTCATGAGCCGCGAAAAGAACAGCAGCAGAATGACAAGAAATACCAGCGTCACGGCAATCATGATCAATGCCAGCGCCGGCGCTATTGTCAACGTCACGCCAAACATGCCTAGCATCATCAGCACGCTGACAATAAATGTGACACCGAGGTTGGAGAACAAATCGCGCACTTTCTCCGTATCGTTTTCCGTTCTGGACATGAGTTCCCCGACAGGATGAGCATCAAAGTATGAAGCAGGCAGTCTGAGAAAATGCGAAAAAATGTCCTGTTTGATGCGTGTCACAATCGAAAGCCCAAGCTTGGAAACCATGATATTTCCGAGATAATTGAGCCCTCCCGTGAGGATCACAATTCCTAAATAGAGAAAAGCAAATTTCAAAAGCAATCCGGCATCGTTATGCGGCACAGCTTGGTCTATAATCGCTCGAAGTATAAGGGGCTGGACAATTCTGCCTCCGGTAATGACGAGCATGACCAGTAAACCAGGAACTGCTAGGTATCGGTAATCAGCGACATATTTCAGAAGTTGCAAATTATATGTTTGTTTCAATTTCATATAGTACTTCAATTCTTATAAACCGTGGAGCAACCCTTGCGGCGCGGCACGGCAACGCATGAAAGCCCGACGGCTTCCATGCTGCTATATCCATTTTCTTCTTGGTTATTGGAAGAAACCCGGGATGGCTTGCTGATTCCTCAGGGTTAAGACTGAATCAGAAGTCTTTTGAAGAGTATACGGTGGCTATTCTGATCATGAAGCACCTCCACCACGAATTGATGATTTTTTCATTCGTGCACAAAAAGCCATACTATCACCATTTCCCAAAAACGCAAGTAGGAAAATGAGCAATTATTGAATCAAATCGGTCATTTCTGCTTCTGCGAGCTGAGCAAGCAATTCAGGAGCAATAAAAATCTGCATTCCGCGCTTTCCCGCGCTGACAGAAATTTTATCGAACATGTTCGCGGTCTCATCGAGAAAAGTCGGGAATTTCTTTTTCATGCCAAATGGGGAACATGCGCCGCGAATATAGCCGGTCAAGGGTTCAAGATCCTTAAGCGGGATAAGATCGCATGACTTGTCTCCAACCGCTTTGGCCGCCTTGCGCAAATCTATTTCACAGGAGCCTGGAATGATGCAGACAAAATAACCTGCCCTTTCGCCTTTCAGGACAATGGTCTTGAAAATCTGGTCAGGGTCCATGCTGAGTTTTTCAGCCACATGAATCGCCGAAACATCTTCATCAACTTCATATTCCAGAATATCGAAATCGATGGCCTTGCTTTCTAGAAACCTGATGGCGTTGGTCTTTTGCCGTGAAGCTGGTTGTTCGTGGCTCATTCGCGGACACCTCGATACATCTCAGGAAGAAATTTTTTGCGCAATGCTTCATAGTCTTCCTTGGTGTCCATATCCTCCAGAACCCCTTCACAGCCAGTTTCAACCGAAACACTTCCGAGTTCAAGCAGGATCGATTTCAGGCGCTCGCCGTCGCCAAGGCTGAGTATGGCGCTTGCATAGGAGGCAGGAAACAAGACAGGGTGACCATTCCTCCCGTGAAACGCGGAAACAAGCGCTGTTTCTTTCAGCCCCTGGCGCTGCCGGGCATGGAATTCTGAAGCAAGGGCAGAAAAAACCTTTTCGGTTACAAAGGGTATATCTCCATGATGCAGAAAAAAGCCCGAAAAATCGCCAGCTTCAAGCATGGTTCTGATCCCGGTCTGCGCCGATGAGACCATGCCCCTCTGCCAGTCGGCATTATGAGCAAAAATGACTTCCGGCAGACCTTCGAGTATTCGCCGGAACTCCGCCTGCACGCTTCCGGTCACCACGATGAGCGGGCGGGTTGCTGAGAGAATGGTTTCCGCGAGGTATCGCAAAACTGGCTTTTCAGCAAGCGGGAGAAGCATCTTATTGGTGCCGTTCATCCGTGAGCTGGCGCCTGCCGCAAGCAGAATACACGGGAGCTGCTGAACCGGCTCAGGGTTCAATAGAGAAGGTTTCATCAACAGCAGTATATCCAAGGCGAAGCTTAACGGCAATCTTCCCTGCTGTCACGAACCTTGTGTATACTTGAAAGAGCATATCGAAAAGGAATAGAACGTGAAAAACCGAATCATTTCAGCCGTATTCTTTCTTCTCAGCTTCACCCTGCTTCAGCCGGGAGCTCAGCAAATCCACCCTCTAGAAGGTGACTGGACAGGCATTCTCAGCCCCGGCGGCATGAACCTGCGTATTGTTTTTCACATCGTACAGAAGAATGGAAAACTGACAGCAACCATGGACAGCCCTGATCAGGGTGTTAAAGGGATACCAGTTTCCAGGGTAAGTCTTGTTTCTGATATTCTGGAGCTTGAGGTCGGCAGTGTCAAAGGCATGTATTCCGGGAAAATTTCAGCGAATGGAATGAAAATCGAAGGAGTATGGAAACAATCAGGGGCGGAATTCGTCCTGAATTTGGAGCGCCAGGAGCCGAATGCCTCTCACGCTCAATCAAATCAGCAATCAACAAAAAATTCGCCCACCCAGCGGCCCCAGGAGCCAAAACCGCCATTTCCTTACACATCGCACGAGATTGTTTTCAAGAACACAAAAGCGGGCATCTCGCTTTCGGGCACGTTGACAATTCCCGCGGGGAAGGGACCTTTCCCCGGAGTCGTGCTTGTTTCAGGTTCGGGACCGCAAAATCGAAATGAAGAAATCCTCGGTCATAAACCTTTTCTCGTCATCGCGGATTATTTAGCACGTCACGGGGTCGCCGTGCTCCGGTATGACGACCGGGGTGTCGGCGCATCCCGCGGAAAATTTGCCGGGGCTACAACATTCGATTTCGCGGATGACGCGGAGGCTGCTGTCGAATTTTTGGCAAGCCGGGATGAAATTCTCAAGGATGGAATCGGTGTAATCGGTCATAGCGAGGGAGGTCTCATCGCTCCGATTGTCGCGTCTAATAATTCAAAGGTCAATTTCATTATCCTGCTTGCAGGCCCGGGAATCAGAGGCGATCAGCTGCTTGCCCTGCAGAATGCAGCGATCGGACGAGCGTCGGGAATGACGGAGGCTTCCATTTCCATAGCCTGGGATGTGAATACAAAACTGTACGCCATAGCCATTCAAAATGAAGAGGCTGCAGCATTGGAACGGAAAATCGTCAATGAAGTTGTCAAATCGCAGGATCCTGATGGCAAAGCTGATGCGGAACAGCGAAAAACCCTAGAAGCCCAGGGCAGACAGGTTGCCAACCAACTGCTCGATCCCTGGATGCGCTCTCTGCTCGCGCTCGACCCCGCGCCCTATCTTGAAAAGACCAGGGTTCCCGTGCTTGCTCTGAATGGGAGCATGGACTTGCAAGTCCCCGCTGATGAGAATCTCGCCGCTATTCAAAAAGCGTTGATCATCGGGGGAAATCAGCACGTCACAACCACGAAGCTTGATGGGCTGAATCATTTATTTCAACATTCCAAAACAGGCTTGCCTTCGGAGTATGGCATAATCGAAGAAACCTTCGCGCCCGAAGCGTTGAATATCATGCTTGATTGGATTGTCACGCTTTTCTCTGTGCAGCAATGAAAGATTCAATGCGGGCGATCTCAGACCTGGTTTTTTCCGGCGCTGGA
This sequence comes from uncultured Treponemataceae bacterium, assembly GCA_964654405.1. Classification (GTDB taxonomy): domain Bacteria; phylum Spirochaetota; class Spirochaetia; order Treponematales; family Rectinemataceae; genus JAJTBL01. The sequence continues at coordinate 17,126 of CAZZJJ010000003.1, read as the reverse complement.
CCGCCAGTCTGCTTTCTTCGTTCGACACTGGCTGAAGGAGCGAGATAGTCAGCGAGCACATCAGGAGCAACGGCACATTCAGCAAAAACCTGATGTGCTTCAGCCAGATCAGACTGATCGATTTGTCGCAGGCGCTTTCCTTTGCGCACGCAAATCTGCACGAGCTCTTTTGCAGCCTTGTAGGCTGTTCTAAATGGAATTCCTTGTATAACAAGGAATTCTGCAACATCGGTAGCTTCAAGGTAGCCGTCTTTCAGAGCATCTTCCATTTTTGCGGCATCGGGGACCAGGGAAGTCACCAGAACTGCAAAGGCTTTCAGCACTCCATGCAAGATATCTTCTATCTCGAAAAACAGGGCTTTGTCTTCCTGCAAATCCCGATTGTAGGCATAGGGCAAACCCTTTTGCATGACGAGCAGGGCTTGGAGATTGCCGAACACCCTCCCCGCCTTTCCCCGGATGAGCTCAGCGGGATCGGGATTCCGTTTTTGCGGCATTATGCTGGAACCTGTACTGGCGCGGCCAGTCAGTTTCATGAATGAATACTCGGTGGAAACCCACAAGGCAATGTCCTCGCAGAACCGGGACAGATGCACCATCAGGGATGCCCCGGCGCTTGCATAGTCGATACAGGCGTCACGATCGGCAACAGCATCCATGGTGTTTCTGGAAGGGCGGGCAAAGCCCAGCAAATCAGCGGTGTATTCACGATCCGTCGGAAGCCCCGAGCCAGCAAGAGCGCCCGAACCGAGCGGTGACTCATCCAGCCGATTCATGCTGTCCGTAAAACGGCTGTAATCACGCTCAAGCGCGGCACACCAGGCAAGCAGATGATGAGCTAAGGTCACCGGCTGGGCTCGCTGGAGATGGGTATAGCCAGGCATCAGGGTTTCGGTGTGATTTTTTGCAGCCGAAAGGATTGCCTCTATCGCGTCCAGCACATCGAAAGCCGTGTTTTTGCAGGCTCGTTTCATGTGGAGCTTGAAAGCGGCCGCTACCTGGTCATTCCGGCTTCTGCCGGCGTGAACAGCCTTCCCTGCTTCTCCAAGCCTTCGGACCAATTCGGCCTCAATAAAGGAATGAACATCTTCGCTGTCCGTATCAACCGTAAGCTTCCCCTCTGCCAATTCTTTCAGCATGGATTCAAGCGCGGCGGTTATCGCCGCGCTTTCTTCAGCCGGAAGAATACCGGTTTTGCCCAGCATTCGGGAATGAGCGATGGAGCACTCCAGGTCTTCCCGCAGTAATCGTGAATCAACAGCGAGGGAAGATAAAAACAGTTCAACATCCTTATCCAGCACTTCGCTTGCGGTTCCCGCGTCCCAGAGTTTTGCCATGTTCTGCTCCTTCCTGAGTGGCTAACAACACTGACAGATCGGTTGGTTCAGTCACCCGCTGGAGCAGTATAGCCGGAACTTCCCGGTTTTACCACATCGGGACCTGCGGCAGTGCCATGAGCGGCGATTCTGGCGTTAAGCCGTGCCCGTACTTTGGTCGGCAACCCGAAGAGATTGATAAAGCCGGTTGAATCATGATGCGAGAACAAAGGTCCGGTCGTGAAACTCGCAAGACTCGCGTCATACAATGAATAGGGGGAAGAAGCGCCAGCGGAAAGGATGTTTCCCTTGTACAATTTCAGCGTCACCCTTCCCGTGACTGTTTTCTGTGTCCAATCGATAAAAGCGTTCAGAGCCCCGCAAAGCGGAGAGAACCATTCACCTTCATAGAGAATCTCGGCAAAGCGCTGGGCAACCGTCATCTTGAATGACAAAGTCTTTTTATCCAAGCAGAGTTCTTCCAGCTTATCATGAGCAGCCATGATGATTGCACCGCCGGGAGTTTCATAAACTCCTCGTGATTTCATGCCGACAACCCGATTTTCCACCATATCGACTATGCCCACGCCATGCTTTCCGCCGATCTGATTCAGCTTCTTGACAAGGGATACTGGGTCGAGTTTTTCGCCGTTGACCGACACCGGAACGCCATTTTCGAAGGCCAGCGTGACATATTCAGCCTTGTCCGGTGCTTTTTCCGGAGCAACCGTCATCTTCAGCATACCCTCAAATTTCGGTTCATTCGCCGGATCTTCCAGGTCGAGTCCCTCATGGCTGATATGCCAGAGATTGTCATCGCGCGAATATGAATCCGATTTTTTCATCGGCACGGGAATGTTTCTTTTTTCAAGATATTCGATCTCTTCCTCCCGGCTCTGAATGTCCCAGATTCTCCAGGGAGCGATTACTTCCATTTCGGGTGCAAAGGCCTTGACCCCCAGCTCGAACCGAACCTGATCATTGCCCTTTCCCGTACATCCATGCGCGACAGCATCCGCTTTTTCCTGCAAAGCAATCTCGGCTAAACCCTTTGCCAGAAGCGGTCTGGCGGCAGATGTTCCGAGGAGATATTTCTTTTCATAGGGGCTTCCCGCCTTGACCAGCGCCCACAGGTATTCTTTTACGAACTCTTCTTTTTGATCGAGCCTGATGAATTTAGATGCACCAGAACTGACTGCCCTTTTACCCATGGCTTCCCAATCGGCTTCCTGGCCGACATCGCCGCAAACGGCGACAACTTCGCAATCATAATTCTCTTTAAGCCATGGAATGATGACGGTTGTATCAAGCCCGCCCGAATATGCCAATACGATTTTCTTTTTCATACACTACTCCTGAATGGTATTATTGAAGAAAGCACCGCGACGCGGCACTCTTGAGGAAATGTCAGCGACGACGGAGGCGAAATGAGTCAGCAATGAAGAGGTATTGAGCTGTTGAAAGCATCGAACAATTCATATTGCATATATATTCATATATTTCATGATTTTGTCAATATATTTACGGAATATTTTTTATTTTTATACAAAAATACCCTGCCCCTATTGAGCAGGGTATCGTGTCAGCGCTGGATTACTTCCACTTGGAAAGATCCAATTCTCCTTCTGTCTTGGCAACGATTGCCGAGCCGGCCATATCACCGGTTACGTTGATGCAGGTTCTTCCCATATCGAGCAGAGCATCGATGCCGAGAATCATCGCGTAAGCGGCTGCGACATTGGAGCCTTCTGTCACTTTCAAGCCGACAGATTCAAGCACCATAAGCAGCATGATGGCTCCCGCTCCCGGAACACCTGCTGTTCCGATAGACGCCAGAGTAGCGGTAATAACAACCGTCAGCTGCTGATTGAAGGTTAAGGGCTGTCCAATGGCATAGCCGATAAACATCGCGCAAACACCAAGATAGATAGCGGTCCCATCCATGTTGATAGTCGCGCCGAGCGGCAATGTGAAAGATGAAATGGCACGCGGTATGCCGAGTTTTTCTTCAGAACAGCGAAGTGTAATGGGCAGCGTTCCGCTGGAGGATCGGGTTACAAATGCTGTAATCATTGCTTCATTGGCGCCTTTGAGAAATTTAAGGAATCCCAGTTTATAGATTGAAAGAAGCCCCCCGTAAACACCGACGGCATGAACCAGCAGTCCAAGGTAAACCGCGAGTGTCACCACAAGAAGCGGGCCAATGGCTTTCGGTCCCTGCTGAGCGAAAACCTGTGCAATCAGGACAAATACACCAATCGGCGCATACTGCATGATGCCGGCAACCACTTTATACATGGCCTCGGCAGCGCCATTTGCAGCATCCAGAATCACGGTTCCCGCGTTGGCAACGCTTTTATTCTTGGAATCTTTGACATAGGATACACCGATACCGAAAACCACAGCGAAGAAGATGATTGGAAGGACATCGCCTTTCGCGAGCGAATCTATCGGATTAGTGGGAACGATGTTCAGGAGTATCTGGATTATTGTCGGAGCGGCCGCTTCCTTTCCTTTGATTGCTGCGTCTCCGACCACATTGAATCCAGCCCCGGGCTGCAGAATATTGGCAAAGATGAGGCCGATGGCAACCGCGAAAGCGCTGGTCAGCAGATAAAAAACGATAATTTTTATACCGACTTTCCCCAGGCGGGATGGAGCAATGCTTGCAGCGCCTGAAATCAGTGAGAAGAGAATGACAGGTACAACAATCATCTTCAGCAGACGGATGAATAGATCACCGAAGAACTTTGAATTGTCTACAAATGGTTTTACCGAACTGGGGAAAAAACCAAGAATGATCCCTACAATCGCGCCCAGTACAAGGCCGATCAGGATCCGGGCCAGCAAGTTGGTATTGAAATACCAGCTCAGCAACCCTTTTGACTCCTTCTTTTCTGCCATGAGAGTAGCCTCCTGTAAAAAACTCGGCGGTCAATAAAACCGCGAACGTTAAAATTATACACCATTTTTAAAATTCGTGGTATTTTATTTTCAGAGAGGCAATGGAATGCGAAAATTGACGTTAGGCGTTCTCGGCGGCATGGGACCGGAGGCGACTGTCTATTTTTTTTCAAAACTAGTCGCTTTCGACAAGGTTGAAAAAGATCAGGACCACTTGCATATTATTATTGAAAATAATCCATCGATTCCCGACAGAACCAGGCACCTTCTTTTTAATGAAGAAAATCCCATTCCTGCCATGCTTTCATCCCTGCGGCTGCTCGAGCAAGCTCAGGCCGATGTTGCTGCAATACCCTGCATGACAGCACATGCCTTTCTTTCGACACTTCGGACTCAGGCAAAAATTCCAATCCTGTCCGCTTTCGAAATAATGGCTGAAAAAATCCCCATCCTTTTCCCTGGATTGCGAAAACTCGGGATATTGGCAACCACTGGTTCCCGCGAACTCAGACTCTACGAAAGCCATCTGCCCGCCTTCGAGTGTCTCTGGCCGGATCAGGAAATACAGGAGGAGATGGTGATGGAAGCCGTATACGGCCAAGAAGGTATTAAGGCTGGAAATTCAGGCAGCTACCCCCGGAATCTGCTGGTCACCGCAAGCAGGAATTTAGCTGCCAAAGGCGCTGAAGCAATCATAGCAGGATGCACGGAAGTCCCCCTTGTTTTAAGGCAAAGCGATCTTAATATGCCCCTTATCGACCCCATGACGCTCATGGCTGAGCATATGGTGGAGTATGCCCGAAACCATGGCTCTGCGACCTGAAAACTGAGCCCCGGAACTCAGCCTTCCAGATCGGAACCATGTTTCAAGCGTTCTTTTTCACGAATATTCCTGACAAAATCTTCAACAAATTTTCTGGCCATATCTTTGCAACCCAAACCGATTGCCAAAGCCATCCCAAAAGCTATCGCTGCGAAAAGAACAAGGAGCAAGGTACTGACAATTGTCTGTCCCAGCCCCAGCTGCTCAAGAACCATGGTTCCAAGGATGATAAAACCAACATATCTGATAATTTTCCCAATCAGAATAGGGTTATGGATAGCAGCATTTTTCGCGATGGTGATGAAAAAATTGGAAAGAAAACTGACAATGACAACGCCAATAATCACAATCAGAAGGGCTGCGATGGTTCGGGGTAATGCTGAGCGCAGCCAGTCTGATAATGAAGCTGCTGCGTTAGTATCCAGAATGGCGAGCGTATTCGACAGCACAATGACCATTAAAAACCAATAAACAAGCATTCCTGCGAGTTTTGATGGAGCGTATTCGACATTGCCTTTCTTTAAAAAATTAGTTATTCCGACTTTTTCACTCAGCCGGTCAAACTTCAAGAATGACAGGAGCTTGGGAAGAATAATCTGGAATAATTTGGCAATAATCCATCCTGCAATAAAAGATAAAAAAGCGCCAAGTATTGGGGGCATTGACGCGAAAAAATCAGTCATGGCTGATATAATTTCTGATAAATACATTGTGTCCTCCTTGTGAATTAGGCTCAACCCTCAGTCACCAGGCGATGGATATCTTCAATATTCATGCCTTTAATGCCAAGTGTTTCTACTGTTCTTCCTGAAGATCTGTAATCGGCCTCAAGCATATCTTCAGCCAACTTGATGATCAAATCTATGGTAGGGGTTGGAATTTCAAGCATCGCCCCAATGGATGACATCGGGACCAGGCTCATCGGCACATCTTCCCATATATATCGATGATTTATGGTAGAGGGTGCCTTTATCCCAATATAGCTCGAAGTAGCTCGAATCGCCTCACACAAGGTGTCGCCGGAAGAATCGTAGGAGAGATACAACCATTCCCGTGCGGATACAGTCCTGATACCCAGAGCCCGGGCCAGAGCAAGCCGCTCATCATCTATCTTTTGAAGAACTTTCGCCACTGATGGAGAAATACCTTGAATATAATACTCGAAATCACCGCCGGTTGATTCGATCCACCCCGCATTCAAAAGAGTTAGAGCAGGGTGAAAAACTGCGCCGATATTTTCCAGGCTTGTCGCGAGCACATTGGTGCCGGCGGTAAATTCAGGAAAAGCGTTGTTCAATACAGCAAGGGCTCCTGGAGTAAGGAACGAAGGCAAAGCACTGACAGGCACTCCATTTTTTACTCTGAAAATATGAGCTCGGTGTCGAGTAAGCATTCGGGAAGCGTAGATGAAGGTTTGAGCTTCGACAATAACAGGTCGGGCCGAGCATTTTTCGCTTTTCAGGACCTGTCTGAACTCAAGCGCCCCGCCGGTTCTGCCGGGATTTAAAACAATTATCTGGCCATCCTGAAGAAACGGAGCCATTTTTGCTGCGAACGAGTAATGGGCGGTTGAAGGTGTAACGATCATGACCACATCAACACCCTGCAGCGCTTCCTGAATTGATGAGGTAGCAAGAGCTATGGGGCCAAAGCCTTCCACGGCACCTTCTATATCAACGCCGCCGTACCAGCGCACCGCATTCAAATGTTCATCAGTTCTATTGTACAGGTGAACTCTGAAACCCAGCAACCCAAGATGACCGGCCATGGCAAGACCGCCATTTCCGGCGCCCGCGACACACCAAACAGCCTTTTTCCCCAGCAATGCCTTTCCCCGCAACTTGTTTTCGATTTCGGACCAGGACTTTTGGTCATCCATGCGAACCTCCTTTCATGGTTTCTGTTCCAGCAGCGCTGCGCGCACCATCTCCTGCCGGACTTCAAACGGAAGCATGCCGCCCGCTTGGTCAATCGCAATGACACCTCCATTATGAAATCTTGTCTGGACAGCAACAGCCTTCGGAAATTCCTCTCGGCAGGATGTCAGCCATGGCAGAGGGAAAACACCCGCTTTCAGCATCCTGTACAAGCCAGTCGGCGTATAGGGTTTTTCAATTGCACTTTCGAGAAAGGCAAGCATTTGCTTTGCTTCAGTGTAAAGCCTTTTCTCTCGTTCCGCTACCTCAGGGTTATTTGTCATGTCCGGAATATCACCGCTCTTTTTAAGCGCCCGATACCGATCCAGCGAATACCGTGTAATCTTGATGCTTTCTTCGATGACTGCAGGATCGGCAAGCCTATCTGCCTCTGAATAGCTCACGACATGAATTATCTGAGGGCTTCGTTCGTTCAGCGGTTCTATGTCATCCATCAGCGCGGTTACTGCCGCCAATTGTGTTTTTGCCTTGAAAGAGTCCGGAGAAAAATAGTCTAATCCGCCTCTTGGCTGAAGAAATACGGTAAAATCCGGTCCTTCAAGTTCCTTTGTCAATCGAAGCATTGCGCGCGCTTTGGCTAAGTCCTGAATTCCCCAGGTGTATTTTGGAGTATTGAGCATGATCTGGAGGATCAGCGTTTTTATTCCGGAAGCTTTGGCAGCCCGCGCTGCAATGGCGCCAGAAAGAACATAGCCCAGATCATCCGTTCCTCTGAATGCAAAATGGTGCGGTACATTCGGTTCCAGCGGTTTATTTGTGCTGGCAATATAGTGCATCGCATCAAAATGCTCCTGCAGATTTTGAAAAACAGTATTCGGTCCCCGTCCATCAATTTTGCAAAACCACCAGAACGAAAGGGCATGCCACGCAATATCGATTGTTTGCTCATGCATCTGCGCGAGCCAAAGCACGTCTTTGGTCCCAGCGTAGGTCCGCACAAGCATTGGGCGGGAAGCTTCCCATATTTGCCGATACTCATCCGGGCTGTTTATTGGAACTCCGCCTCCATTGTGCATCCCCTCCCAATTCTCTCCAAAATTGGATTGCGTCAACTGGGAAGTTCCAATCGACAGAACATCGAGAAGCCCGCCTTTTGCCAGCTGTTTCGACCATTCAAGAAAGAGCTTGACCGCTTCTTTCCTATCTGCCAGATAGGGACCAGCATGCACACGAATCAAGGGTGGCAAATGATGCTCATCGCCATGACGAATTCGACTAACAACCGAATCACCGCGTTTTCCATACCCATCATATCCATGTCTGTTAACCGCAGAAACAGAAAAGTAATTTCCTGTATGTATTACATCTTCGCCAAGCGCCAGTCGGTCATCATCATATGTTAGCGATGATGATAATGCCGAAGGCATATTTGAACGGGGGATACCGGCTTTTTCAATTGTTTCATGGATAGTCTCATCGCCGGAAAAACAGGCATCAACAAAAGGGAATCGTACTCTGACCTTTTTACAGGCATCGGGAAGACCTGCAAAAAAAAGACCGCGTATCGGACCTCCTCTGGAAGCCAGGAGATTGCTGCTTTTCAGGAAGTCAATCCATATATCAAACAGTCGAACCGCGTCATCCGGATCAAGCCGATAACTGAAACCGGAAATGGTTATATGCTTGTTTTTTATCCATGCAGCAATGATTCTGGCATTATGTTCATTGAGATTTTCTATTGCCAGGCTTACCGTTTCATCACACAGCTCTGTTCTAATGCCGCAGTCTTCGAGAATGCGGGAAAAAGAAGTGATTCCAAGGTTGTGGACATCGATATGGGGATGAATGAGCCCAACGACATCGCTTTTGTCAATTTTTATCATCAGCACTGCCTCCTTTTATTATTGTTTATTTGGTACTTTTTCTGATATAGCCGTGCCAATTGAGGCTTTATGTTTTGACATACTTCCTCAGCCGGTTGATGAATCAGCTTTTTCGGAAGCAGATTTTGGTTCTTTATTAATGTATAACACAAAAGAATTCTCTTTATTACATTTTTATAAATATTTTTTTAAAACCTATCCAAATGCAACAGGCAGTTTTTCACGCTTCTCCAGGTCTCAGGAGGCAGATTCTGAATGCTTTACTTCATAAGCATCACATATTATTCTGAACCATGATTTACAAGCCCGAGCTCTATCATGGATTCGCAAAAAAACCGCCCTTCTTCGAAGGATGGTATTACAAACAGATTTCCGCAGATGGCATAAACACCCTTATTCTGATTCCTGGCGTTTTTTTCGGCAAATCCGCCGATGACACGCACGCCTTTATTCAAGTATATGACGGAAAGTCTGGCACAAGCTGGTATTGCCGATTTCCCGCGGATAGTTTCATTGCTTCGCGGAACGAGTTCAGTATTCATGTCGGAGGATCCCGATTTTCACGGGAGAGCGTTCATCTGGATATTCACCAGGATGGTGTTGTCCTTGTCGGAGATTTGAATTTAAAAAATCATCACCCCTGGCCCGTCACACCGCTTTCTCCGGGAGCCATGGGCCCCTATGGTTTTTTGCCCTTCATGGAATGCAACCATGCCGTTTTAAGCTTTACGCACAGTATTGAAGGAAGCGTTTCGCTGAATGGGGCTGATATAGATTTTTCTCAAGGGAAGGGTTACATGGAAAAAGACTGGGGTTCTGCTTTTCCTTCCACCTATATCTGGTTCCAAACCAATCATTTTAAAGCCACGGACACTAGTCTTTTTGGCTCGATAGCGGATATTCCCTGGAGAAATTCATCATTTTCCGGCTTTATTCTAGGCTTCATGCTGAAAGGAAAATTGTATCGGTATGCGACATATTCCGGCGCAAAAATCAGGAAACTGCAGGTATCAGAGCGTGAAATCGAACTAATAGCGGGCGACCGTAAAACAGAACTTGAAGTGAACGTTGAGCGACACCATGGGGCTGCGTTATACGCTCCATATTCAGGCGAAATGCGAACAAAAATTTACGAAAGCCTTTCCGCTAAAACCATGGTACGATTTTATTCAATTGCAGCAGGCTTGCGCCATCTCGAATGGGAAGGGTCTGGTGAACATACCGGCCTTGAATGCGTCGGTTCGCTGAATTTCAAATTTTGATTATTTCCAGCCTGATCTAAGCTCCGGGTGCTCTTTACCAAAACAAAGCTTTTACCTATAGTGTGGCATCATGCTTTTTTACGACAGACCAGATGGAAAGAAAATCAAACAGCCGCACGCGATGAATGCTCTCATGCCCTATATGATGCGCGGCAGAAACGAATCCGCTGTCTATTATGAAAAAGACATCGATATGGAAAACGCTCTCCGCTATATCAGGCAAAAAAACAGCGCGCTTGCGCCTTCATCGCAGTCATTAAAAGCTGAATATCGCTATTCACTTTTCGGGCTTGTGCTGGCAGCTGCAGTTCGGACCGTCGCGCTTCGCCCCGAGCTCAACCGCTTTATCCATACGCGGGGGCTGTATCAAAGAAACCATATCGCTATTTCATTTATTGTCAAACAAAAAATGACCGAGGAAGCGCCTGAGGCGAATGCTAAGGTTTTCTTCGAACCAGCTGATACCCTTGATTCAGTAACTGAAAAGATTAACGCCGCCATTCGTCATGCTAGAGAATATGGTGAAGGCGGTGATGGAGAAAAGATCGCCAAGATCGCTCATTCCATTCCAGGCGGTAAAGCATTGATAATGGCTCTGTACCGCTTTCTGGATCGATTCAACATAGCGCCATTGGCATTGATTAAAACCGATCCGCTGTATTCCACCGCGTATTTTGCCAATCTGGGCAGCATCGGGCTCGATACTCCGTATCACCATCTGTATGAATGGGGCAATGCAAGTATTTTCGTTGTGCTTGGAAAGCTTTTTCAGAAAGAAACAAGACAAGGCTCATCTTATGCCCATCATCACTATATCAACTTTAAGGTAACCCTCGATGAACGAATCTCGGATGGTTTGTACTTTGCGCGTTCTGCCGCGCTTTTCGCTCGATTTTTCTCACACCCTGAGCTTTTGGAACTTCCGCTTGATGAACTACGGGAACTCTTGAAGAAAAAACAAGAGGCTTGAGTCACCGAACAACCTTGCACCAGCCATAAAAAAAGGCTGTCCATCTCGCGGACAGCCTTTTTCTGCGCTAGGGACCATTTCCTCAAGCGGTTTCCTTTTTCTTTGCAGCGTCACAGGACACGCAGGACCCGGAGGAGGCTTTTTTGGAATCATTGATATAGAAGCCTGATCCCTTGAAAATGATTCCGGTCCCACCGCCTATCACTCGCCTTAATTCGTGCTTTCCGCATGCAGGGCAGATTTTGACTGGTTCTTCAGACATTGCCTGAAATTGCTCGAAGACATGATGGCACGCGCGGCATTCATATTCATAGGTAGGCATGAGAAACCTCTCCTGAATTAAAATATCATACATCAGTGTTTATCAAAATATATCGAAAAAAAGATACAAGGTAAAGACCTCAGACGACGCCCAGCTTCTTGCCAACCTTGACAAACGCCGTAACCGCAGCGTCAATCTGGTCTTCGGTATGAGCGGCTGATATCTGAACCCTGATCCTGGCTTTTCCCCGCGGCACGACCGGAAAAGAAAAACCGATGACATAGATGCCTTCTTCCAAAAGGGCATCAGCCATGGCATGAGCCAGTTTTTCATCATAGAGCATGACCGGGCAAATCGGATGCACGCCTTTTCTTATGTCAAAACCGGCTTCGGTCATGCGGGTTCTGAAACGTTCGGTATTGGCGGCAAGACGATCCCGCAGCTCGGTTGTGGCTGTCAGCAACTCAAGCGCTTTTAGGGTTCCGCCGACTATTGAAGGCGCGAGCGTGTTCGAAAAAAGATAGGGCCGTGCTTTCTGCCGCATATACTCGACAATTTCTTTCCGCGCCGCAATGACGCCGCCGGAAGCACCGCCAAGGGCTTTGCCGAAGGTTGTTGTGATGATATCCACCCTTCCTGCTACGCCGCAGTGTTCCCAGGTTCCCCTTCCCGTCTTGCCGACAAAGCCTGTCGCGTGGGAATCATCCACCATGACGAGCGCGTTGTATCGCTCCGCCAGATCGCAAACAGCCTGGAGATTGGCGATGTCGCCATCCATGGAAAAAACGCCATCGGTCGCGATCATTCTGATTCTGGCGCCCTGTGATTCCTTCAGACACCGCTCAAGACCTTTTGCCTGCTTACCCGTGTCAGAGTCGATTTCTTCCACATCCCGCATGTCGGCATGCTTAAAAACCCATCGTTTTGCCTTGCAAAGCCTTACACCATCGATAATTGAAGCATGATTAAGGCTGTCGGTGATGATGGCGCAATCTTCGTCGAGCAGCGGTTCGAAAACAGCGCCGTTCGCATCAAAACATGAAGAAAAAAGGATAGCGTCTTCCATGCCAAGAAAATCAGCCACCTGCTTTTCCAATTCCTTATGAGGAGCCTGTGTTCCGCAGATAAACCGCACTGACGAAAGTCCATATCCCCAGGCTTCCATCGCCTTGATGCCAGCTTCGCGGATTCGAACGTCATTGGAAAGCCCAAGATAGTTGTTGGCGCAGAAATTGAGAACTTCGCGTCCATCCCTGACCCGTATTGCCGCTCCCTGCGGCGTGATGATCACTCGTTCCGCTTTGTAAAGACCTTCAGATTGAATCTGAGAAAGCTTTCGTGCCAGCTCTTCTTTTACAGCTCCGTACATACTATCCTCCCCTGTCAGTGCAATTTTGTTCTGAAAAATCCGAGAAAACTCCCCGCAAGCCCTCCAGCGATATGGGCAAACTGGGAAATGTTGTCCTGCTTGGAAAGCGCATCCCAGACTTGCGCACCCAGGTAGACCACCATGACTAGAATAAAGGTAAGCGGGATTTCACCTTTATTAAAATTTGTAATAGAAGCAAGAATTATCATCATAAAGACAATTCCGGAAGCACCCAGCAGAACGGTATTCGGAAACAGAAAAATATTAAGAAGCCCCGTAGTAAGCGCCGTGATGAAAATTGAAAGCAGAATAAATCCTGAACCATAGGCAGCCTCAAGAAGAGGGCCGAGCAGCAGAATCATGGTAAAATTCCCCATATAATGCTGCACTGATGCATGCCCGAATATGTAGGTAATCAGCTTCAGATAATCACCGAAAACCTTGGAACGGAATGGCACTGGTGTCGAAAACCACAGAGAAGTCAGGGACGGCAGAATGGTCAGCGAGAGTGCCAGAACGATTGCTGAAATGAAGGTGAATGTCAGCGTTACCGGCGCGTTGTATTTGATACGCACACAAAGCCTCCTCGAACAATAAACGGCAACTGGAGCGCTCCCAGTATATCATGGTCAGCGCTAAAGCATCAAATATCGAGTGTCAGGGAAACGGGGCAATGGTCGGAGCCTCTGACTTCCGATTGAATACCTGCATCAAGCAGGGCTGGCAGAAATTCGCGGTCAAGACAATGATAATCGAGACGCCAGCCGATATTGTTAGTCCTGGCATTGGGAACCCGATAGGTCCACCAGGTATAATGCCCAGGCTCAGGGCAGAGATGGCGGAATGTGTCGATATAGCCAGCGGAAAGATACTTCCCCATCCATGCGCGCTCTTCAGGCAAATACCCTGGATTCCCCTCATTCTGATCCGGCCTCGCCAGATCGATGGGAGTATGGGCAATGTTGTAGTCACCTGCTACGATAACATGCCTGCCCGCCTTTCGCTGGTTTTCACAGAAAGCAAGCACCGCGTCACAGAATCGAAGTTTATAGTCAAGTCTGGCTCCGGCTTCCTGACTGTTCGGGAAATAGGCAGAAACGAGGATAAACGCACCAAAATCAGCGATAACTGTTCTGCCTTCATCATCGAATTCGGGAATTCCGAGTGTTTCTATTTTTTCAGCTTCCTGCTTGGCAAGAATAGCCGTTCCCGAGTAACCCTTGCGCTGGGCCTGCGACCAATAGATTTTATAGGGATGCCCAGCTTCATCGACAAAATTGCGCAATTCCGGGGGCAATTGTTCCTGGTGGGCCTTGGTTTCCTGCAGACACACAAAATCCGCGTTTTCCGAGGAGAGCCAATCGAGAAAACCTTTCTGGGCACAGGCGCGTATGCCGTTGACATTCCATGATAGAAATTTTTTCATTCCTGAATTCCTTTTCTGGCCGCGGTTCTGTTCCTCTGCTCTGCCGATGCTTTGCTGCCCTTTGAAAAATAGGACTCATACACCAGATCGCAGGCAGCCTTGCAGGCTAGCAGCGAATCATACTCCGCCGCTATGATTTTCGCGCCAGGAGGTCCGAAGCGCTGGTCACTGCGGGCAAAATCGGTTTTGGCGGCTTCGGCGATACATTGGGACAGCTTTTGGGAGCGGGTGACAATGAGGACTGCTTCTGGAGCAAGAAGGCGGCGGACATCCCGAACCGCATGACTCGCGATATCAAAAAGGGGAGCAAGCAACGGGATGGCTTTTTCACATTCAGTGGTGAGAATTTCATCGATTCTATCCATGTCGATTCCGGGGAATGCTGAATTCAGCGCGGCCAGTATGGAATCTTCAGACAAATACAGCTCAAGACAGCCTCTATTCCCACAGCTGCATTCGGGGCCGTTTCGATCCATGGAAAGATGGCCCACTTCAAAGGCTGTCCGGCCTCGATCCGAAATCAGCCTGCCGTTCTGCAGATAGGCGCCGCCGACACCGGCTCTGATAAGAAAAGCGAAAAGCGAACCCGAACCTTTGGCAAGCCCATACCGCTCTTCTGCAAGCGCGACAATAGACGCATTGTTCGTGACTGAAACCGGTGCATGGAATTCCTTTTCGAGCCGTTCGCCGAGCGGGAATTCGACCATGCCTGGAATTCTTGAATAAAAATGCACAACTCCAGTAGCGAGACTGACCGAGCCAGGCGCTCCGACCCCGATACCCAGCAGTTTTTCTTCCGGAATCCGAACCTCCCTGAGCATGTCATGAATGAGCGTGGAAAGAACCTGAACCGCTGATTCGGCATTGGGAGCCATAGGGAAACAGACTGATCGTGAAGCAATAACCTGGCCAGAAAAGTCCTGGACAATAGCTGAAGCTGACCGAGCCCAAAAATCCAGGCCGACCACATAGGCTGCATCAGGATTGACGGCAAATTCGACAGGACGCCTTCCCTTCCGGGGCCTTTTATCAGTGTCAGGCTTGGATTCTGCCGCGATTTCATGAATCAAGCCCCGCTTTTCAAGCTGGGCAAAAATCCGGAAAACTGTCGGCGCTTTCAAGCCCGTTTTCAGCACCGCCTTGCTTTGGGACAGAGAGCCAGTTCTGAAAATGAGCCGTAAGACTGTCAATTCATTCCGTTCGCGAATCGTTGTGGAACGCACAGGACCGCTATCTTCATTTGTCATAAAGTTTCCTTCTGAAACAAATCAAACTATACCGTGGATTCTGCGTTCCCGCAACGTTTTTCTTGTGTTTTCGATGCCAGCAGCCTGGAAAGCTTTTAAGGCGGTTTTTAATTGTCGGTCTTTCAAAATACAGATGCATTTAAAAAGGCCAACTTAAAATTGCGCGTGTCTCACAGCGGTTCTCAAAAACCGCGAGAAACCGCAAAGCCAAATTTAAAAAAAATAAAATAGCTTTAAAATGAGCTCAATCAGCTTCCCAAAATCGAATCGATAAGGCCTTTCAGCGCGGGATCCAGCGAGGCTGTTTTCCCCGATGGTTCCATGTCAATCTGAAAAATACCATCTCGGAAAACGACAGGGCCAAGTTCGGAAGGCAGCGGCAACTCTTCATCTTCATGCGAGAGTTCCTGCAGTGCTTTCATAAAACTTTCAGCCTGAGTGTCGGCAGAAATTTCAAAATCAGCGACGTGCCGGGATTCTTTCCAGCGTGAAGAAAAATAATGCTGTTTTCTGAACATGATCACCCGAATGATACAATGCTGAAGAAAAAATTGAAAGTGCGAAAGCTCATTTTTGAAGCCTGTTACTTTTGAAACAGCTGTATCTGTGATACAGTCAAATTCGTGAAATTCAGAAATACTGCAATCTGCCTGCTTTTTTTTCTTCAGGCAGTCTCTCTTGCGTCCGCTCAGGCGGTTAGAAATCTTGATACCCTTGGCCGTTTTTCCACTTCCCGCTTTGAAATATATTATCCACAAAGCCTTAGCGATGAAGCCGTGCGGCTCGCGGGTTTTGCGGACAGGACACTGGCTGAGCTTGAGTCTTTTTTTGGTGTAGCAGCTGAGCGCCGAAAAATCCCGGTTCTCCTGAGCGATACAAGAATGGACCTCAATGGCTACTCCACGACATTTCCTTCAAATCGAATTGTCATTTTCTGCGCTGAACCTGATATAGCATCAGGACTGGCTTCATTGGATGACCCTTTATATCTTGTTTTCCTGCATGAACTTACCCATGAAGTAACTTTGAATATCCGATCGCCGCTCTGGAAATTCCTCAAGTCAGTTCTAGGCGATTTCGTCACCCCTTCAGGCTGGATAATGCCCGCTGCGCTGGTTGAAGGGCAGGCGGTGTATATCGAGAGCGGTTTTTCCGGCCGTGCGGGCGTTTCTGAGGCACAAAAAGCGGGACGGCTCAATGATCCGGCGGCGCTTGAGCTGGTTTTTGTTGAAAAACGGGCACAGCTTGCGCGCTCGCTCTGGGATGTTTCAGGGGCACTGGACTTCCCGGGATCAGGAAACCTGCCGTATCTCTACGGCGCGCTGTTTGTGCGCTATGTTGGCGAGAGATTCGGACAGGCAGCACTGGTGCAGCTATGGCGGGAAGCAGGCAATGGCAATATCCTGATGGGTTTTGAAAACAGTCTGCTTGCGGAGGGGATTGTAAAAAAGGTTACAGGTGTAAACGCGGACCAGCTTTGGGTCGATTTTCAAGACTGGCTGGGTGGGGTCGCATCTGGGGCCGGTTCTCATGGCGACAGGATGAGCGAGAATACCCCACCGGCCGACGGCAGCAATCAGCTGCTGCGCTCAGGCCTTGTGCCAATTTTCAGCCGGCGGATCGGCGCCTTTTCTGCAGGCAGCAATGCCATTTTCTACCTGGACAAGGAGAAGCAGGCTGTTTTCCGGCAGGATTTTAGCGGCGAGTCATTTTCGCATCCCCGCAAACTTTTCAATGCCGATGGCTATGTCCGTCAAATGGCGTTGTCTGATGACGAAAAAACTCTG
>CAZZJJ010000002.1:0-32259 GCA_964654405.1 uncultured Treponemataceae bacterium | reverse complement strand
TCGGCGGTCGATGCCGAAACCGAAGAAAAAATACTGGCCAACCTTCTGGTTGAGCGACAAGGGAAGACGAATATTATCGTTTCCCACCGTGTATCCACCTTGCGGAACGCTGACCTCATTCTCGTGCTGGATGGAGGGCATGTAGTGCAGCTGGGTACCCATGAAGCGCTGATGGCAGAGACAGAGGGTTTTTACGCGGAAATCGCGCGTCTGCAGGAATTGGAAGCCGCGGCGGTTTCCGGAAGCAAAGAGGTTTGAGATGGCGGATTTTTTTGAAACCGATGATGTGACAAAAGGCTACGATTCACAGATAACCCGCCGGATTCTGACGTATATCAGGCCGTATCGGCTGATTGTCGCAATTACACTGCTTGCGCTTGCGCTGAGCACCGCTGGCGAACTATTAAGTCCGGTAATCATCAGGAGGGCCATCGATGACGCCCTGATGAAAACCTGGTATGGGTTTTTGCCGGAAACCAGGCTGACAGAAGCCAACCGGGAACTCAAGCTTTCGGATAAGGACCCCTTTATCGGCGGGAAAATATATGTGCGGACTTCCCGGCTATCAGGGCTCAGTACGGCAGAGAAAAAGGATCTTGAAGCGAAAGGGCTTTTCGATACGCGCGAGATGTATGTTTTTACGGTTGATCCGGCAAGCGAGGCGCAAGCGGCGCTCCGCGCCGCGCGCCCTGAGCTTTTCGCGGCCATGGACGGCCCGTACGGCGTCATCCCCATGGAAAAGCTCAGGGCGCTGGCCGCCGCTGACGCGGCGGCCTTGCGCCAGGCGGATTCCGCTCAGATCGCTTCCTATGTCCTTCTCCTCCTTGGCATCCTTGCAACCGTCCTCGTTTCCACCTTTCTGATGGTCTATTTTTCGAACCTTCTCGGCCTCAAGGTGATGAAAGATTTGCGGATGCAGATTTACAGCCATGTCCTGACCCGCTCCATGGCGTATCTCTCTCGGCAGCCGGTTGGCCGCCTGGTCACCCGCATGACCAGCGACGTTGAGACGATCAACCAGTTTTTCACCGATGTTCTCTCAGCGTTTATCAAGGACGCGACCATCATGCTGGGCGCACTGGCTGTCCTTTTCTTTTTCGACGTCCGGCTGGCTCTTGTTGTCACCGCTACTTTGCCATTTGTCCTCACAGTTTCCAATATCGCACGAAAAAAAGCCCGCGATGCTTTCCGGAACCAGCGCAAATGGACCAGCAAAGTAAATTCCTATATCGCTGAAAACCTTTCGGGCATCGAGGTAGTCAAGCTTTTCGTGCAGGAAGATAAAACCAGGAAAACCTTCATGGGCATCGACGAAGCCCTGAAGAAAGCCAATCTTGGTGAAATGTATGTATTCGCAACCTTCCGCCCCGCAGTCGACTTTTTCGCGACTATGACCAGCGCTGTTGTCATCGCGGTCGGCGCAGGTTTCTATCTTGCACACGCCATTTCCCTAGGAACTCTGATAGCCTTCATCAATCTCATCAACATGTTCTATTCGCCTATCAAGGATATGGCGGAAAAATACATTCTCCTGCAGAGTGCGATGGCCGGTGGTGAGCGCATTTTCGCCCTCTTGGACGCTGACGATACAATCCCGGATATGCCGAAATTGCCGATGCCCTCGCGTGTCCGGGGCCACATCGAATTCGATTCGGTCTGGTTTGCCTATAAAGAAGAAGAATGGGTCCTCAAGGATTTATCGTTCAATGTGGAACCGGGCCAGATGGTTGCCATTGTCGGTTATACCGGAGCGGGTAAAACGACCATCGCCAACCTCATTACGCGGTTCTGGGATATCCAGAAAGGTGAAATTCGGCTCGATGGCAGCCCAATCCGAGATTTGCCGCTGCACGGGCTCAGGAGAGCCATCCAGCCGGTTCCGCAGGATGTTTTTATTTTTTCAGGGACAATCGAAGATAATATCAGGCTCGGCACCCAGATTACTGAGGATCGAATGAAGCTTGCCTGCAAGGCTGTTCATGCTGACGAATTTATCGAAGCGCTGCCGAATGGCTATACAACAATCCTTTCTGAAGGCGGAAGCAATCTCTCCCAGGGCCAGCGTCAGCTTTTATCTTTTGCGCGGGTTCTCGCTCACGACCCCTCCATCATCATTCTGGACGAAGCTACCAGTTCGGTCGATACGGAAACCGAACAGATTATCCAGCGCGGCATCGAAGGATTGCTCTCGGGGCGAACGAGCATTGTCATCGCGCATCGGCTTTCAACCATTCGCCGTGCGGATCGAATAATCGTTCTGGCGCAGGGCAAAATCGCGGAAACCGGTACTCATGATGAACTTATCGCAAATAAGGGTTTGTATTACAATCTCTACCTTCTGCAGAACAGCGGAAGGGATGTCTGACCGCGGATGTTGCTACAATGAAGATTGTGCCGTTTTCAGAAACCGCCCAGCCCTTTGTGGTGCAGGAAAGCGCTGATTACGTTTTTCTTTATAAGCCACCATTCTTCCATTCGGTTTCTTTACGCTCCGCTGATGAGCCTTCGCTCGCGGCCTGGTATCGAGAAAACTGTCTGGAATGGGCCACTGCCTTTCAGCAATCATGTCTGGAGTATTCAGAAAAAAATCGAATTTCAGATGCTTTGAAAACCCGCCTTTTTTCTGAATTCGGCATGCTCTCCCGGCTCGATTATCAAACATCCGGGCTTGTCGCCTTTGCGAAAAATCCCGAAGGAATACTGCGGTTTTTGCGTATAGCTGCCGGAAGCGCCCTTGAGAACGGGATTGCAAGAGGATTCGGCTTGCTCAGCAAAGAGTATTTGCTTGTCTGTACCCCGGGCGGAAACGGAGTTCGGGGTTCAAAACCGCTCGTAATTCCAGGTTTTCCGTTTGATGAGCTGCAGAAAACGAAGATTTCCGGGTATTTCCGCTCATGGGGAGAAAAAGGATGCAGGGTAGCTTGTATCGCCCCAGAGTTCGTTTCCTCGGTGCAAGCCGGTAAAAAGCTGAGCCGCGAGCTGTATGAAACTCAATTTGAAATGCTTGAAAAAGAATGGCGAGACCGATATGCAGGTGCAAAGCCTGAAAGGACAATTCTCGCAAAAGCAGTTATAACGCGCGGCTTTCGCCATCAGATTCGAGCCCACAGCGCCTGGACAGGGCATCCAATCATGGGGGATGCCGAATATGGCGGCCAGCCGTCCCGGCGGCTATTTCTGGAATCCTTCGCCATGACGATTCCTTCGGAAGAGGGGAAACCGCAAAGAATCGAACTCTATCCGGAGCATGAGCTGATATGACCTCGGATCTATGCAAGGAATTCAATTTTTCAGAAACAGGCAGCAATCGAGGCACTCCGCCGCGTGCCATCATGACCACCTTGTTGGCTGGGGATATGAAATTTCGAATTGAAGAAGAAAATCCCAAAAGGCAAAGGTTTTTCAACCTCATGGGGATACAGCCTGAGTCAGTCCGTTCTCTGGAGCTTCTCCACACACGGGAAGTTCTCGTTACATCGCGTGCGGAGTCGCTGGGAGATCTGAATGCGCGGGCCTTCGCCTCGGGCGGCGCAGATGGGCTTGTAACGCAGGATCCAGGCTGTATCCTCGGTCTGACGGTGGCTGATTGCATGCCAATCTATCTATACGATGCCGAGACACAGGCTTTCGGGCTTCTCCATTCCGGCTGGAAGGGGACGGGAATCCTTCGGCAAGCGCTTTCAGTCATGGGCAAAGCTTTCAGTACAAGACCTGAAAATGTCCATGTCATCCTTGGCCCAGCCATAGGTTCGTGTTGTTATCGAGTGCAAGCCGATCGCGCTTTTCAGTTCCAAAAGGAGTTCGGCCCGGGATCTGTTATTGTAAAACAGCATGGAAGCGGAGAACCTGAATATTCACTGGACCTCGTTGCCGCCAATAAAAAGCTAGCCCGGGAACTATCCATCGCATCGGTCAGCGTCGTCGGCGAGTGCACCTGCTGTTCCTCCGATTTTGGTTCCTTCCGGCGTCAAAACACACAAGTGTCGGGAGAAGGCGCTTTTTCGAGAAATCTGGCATTGATCGGATACTTCCCATAAAAAGCCGCCCGTGGTATAATTTTGGTGTTTCGAGGCATATCATGCAAAACGCAGGCTATGGCTTGGAACAGCAAAGCCGATTCCTAAAGCTGGTTGCTTTTAAAACTGGCTCAACTTCCAATCGAGGAGAGAACAATGGCCTACAAAATTACCGATGCCTGTGTAAATTGCGGCGCCTGCGAAAGCGAGTGCCCATCCAACGCTATCAGCGAAAAGAATGATACCCGCTGGATCGATCCAGACAAATGTGTGGATTGCGGCGCTTGCGCTTCTGTCTGCCCGACTGAAGCAATCATCGCTGGCTGATGACACTCTCTTTCATAAAAAAGGCGGCCCGCTGAAGGCCGCCTTTTTTTATCTCACAGTTGTTGATTTTACAGTTTGTGGGCTGTGCAGAAGTCGTCCAAAACTTCTTCAAGATCGGGTTTTCCAATTTCCTGAAGATCATAGCCGACTTTTACCGTGGGTTTCTTGATTTTTACAACGCGGTTGAGATCGATTGGTGTTGCGATGACCACAGAGTCGCAGTCTGTTCTATTGATGGTTTCTTCTAGATCCCGAATCTGCTCATCTCCATAGCCCATCGCGGGCAGGAGAGTCCCGATATTCGGATAGATTCTGAAGGTTTCAGCCAGCTTGCCGGTGACATAGGGGCGCGGATCGATAATCTCAGCTGCCTGGAATTTCCGTGCGGCGACAACGCCAGCGCCGATTTTCATCATACCGTGGGTGAGGGTGGGGCCGTCTTCAACGCACAGGACACGCTTGCCCTTGATCAGCTCAGGCTTGTCAACAGTGATAGGACTAGCTGCGTCGATAACCATGGCATTGGGGTTGACCCGGGTGATGTTTTCTCGAACCGTCTGAATGTTCTCGGGGCTCGCAGTATCCATTTTGTTGATGACAATCACGTTGGCCATGCGGAGTGAAGCTTCGCCGGGGTAGAAGGAAACTTCATTTCCAGCGCGGTGCGGGTCGGCGACGGTGATCAGTAAATCACTGACATAGAAGGGGAAATCGTTGTTGCCTCCATCCCAGAGGATGACATCGGCTTCTTTTTCAGCTTCGCGCAGAATCGCTTCATAGTCAACGCCGGCGTAGATGACATTGCCGCGGACGATATGTGGTTCATATTCTTCCATCTCTTCGATGGTGCATTTGTGATATGCGAGGTCTTCAACCTTCGCGAATCGCTGGACTTTCTGCTTTACAAGGTCGCCATAGGGCATGGGATGCCGAATCGCGACAACTTTCAAGCCGCGCTTCATGAGCATCTGAACGATTTTTCGGGAAGTCTGGCTTTTGCCTGAACCAGTACGGACCGCGCAGACTGAGATGACAGGCTTGGTTGATTTAATCTGCGTGTCTTTGGGCCCAAGCAAGGTGAATGAAGCGCCGGCAGCGTTGACAAGTGCTGAGAGGCTCATGACATGGTTGTATGGAACATCTGAATATGCAAAGACACATTCATCCACATTCATGGACTTGATGATATTCGGCAGCTCGCTTTCGAGCAGAATGGGGATGCCGTGCGGATAGAGGGGGCCAGCCAATTCTGCCGGGTATTTCCGGCCGGCGATGTCCGGGATTTGTGCCGCGGTGAAGGCAACAACTTCACATGATGGATCATTTCTGAACCTCGTGTTGAAATTGTGAAAGTCTCTGCCCGCCGCTCCGATGATGACAATTCTTCGTTTTGCCATATCTTGCCTTCCTTTTTTTAGCGAAATTCGGGATTAAGCTCCCATGTAATAGGATTGAACCACTTTCAGTATCTGTCAAGGATGCGAAAAAAATAAATATTTTCTTGAAAAACGTTGATTTTGCATAAGAATACGCAGAAAATTTTCCTTTATGATGACTGGATGCAAAAAATGCTGGCTTAAGGCTTATAGTTATGTAAAAACAGCCACGTAAAAAAGGTGAAGATTTTTTTTCCTTTTTATAGCATAATCCCTGCTTATGGAACGATTATCGATCACGAGTGAAATCGGCGTCCTCAAGCGAGTCATGCTGCATACGCCCGGCGCTGAAATTGAAGCCATGACGCCGCGAGAAGCGGAACAGGATCTTTATAATGATATCATCCCTCTGCAGGCGGTTCTTCAAGAATACACATCTCTGAAAGAATTTCTTTCTCAGGTGGCGCGTGTTTATGAGCTTTCCGATATTTTGGCTGAAAGCCTCGAGGATACCGGTGACAAGTTCGAGTTTCTTACCGATCTATCGCGATGCTTTCCCATTCGCAGCGTGATGGAAACATTGATGGCGATGCCAGCCAGGGAACTTTCGCAGGCAATCATTCAGGGAATTCCATCGCCAAAGCTTAGCCTGTCATCAAGACTGAGCGAGCATAGCTTTATCTCGCGTCCGCTTCCCAATACATATTTTATGAGGGACAGCGCGGCTGTTATCGGCAACTGTGCCATTTCGGCGGCGACTGCCTATGATGTCCGCATGGTAGAAGCGATCATCACTCGATTTATTTTAACACACCACCCGGATTTTTTAGCCCGGACTTTGCTTTTTGACGGTCCTTCCGAACGAAACCGCTATCTGACCGCTGAGGGTGGGGATATCATGGTTCTCAGCCCTACAGTTCTTGCTATCGGCATGTCTGAGCGCACGACAAGTTTCGCTGTCGAGCGGATCGCCCAGAACGCTGCAAGAGCGTCTGAAACCGATGTAACGATTTTCGCAGTCGATTTGCCAAAATCCAGGGCCACCATTCATCTCGATATGACCTTTACCATGATTGACCGTGAAATGGCGCTTGTGTTTGAACCAGTCATTCTTGGACCGCAGAGAAGCAGGGTTTTCAGAATTGACGCGAAAAAAGGCGGGAAACTCTCCTATCATGAGGAGCATTCGCTGCTCTCCGGTCTTGAAAAGGTCGGAATTCAGCTGAAGCCGGTTCTTTGCGGCAATGGTCATCGCATTTATCAGGAACGCGAGCAGTGGTGGTCCGGGGCTAATTCGTTCGCCTTCGCGCCTGGAAAGATTCTTATGTACGCCAGCAACCTTTATACGCTGGAAGCTCTTTCCAATGCTGGTTTTTCTGTAGTGCCGTCTAAAGATTTTATTGCAGGAAAAGATAATCCTGCCAATCATGAGCGTCTGGCCGTTACCTTTGAAGGGATTGAATTGGCCAGGGGAGGAGGAGGGGCTCGCTGTATGACCTTTCCGATTGAACGAGAGGATTTATAATAAAGTGCACCAAAGCTGCAAAAGCCCGCTAAAAGCGGGCTTTTGTATTATTTGGTGAACATGCAGAAGCGAATTAGCTGCATCCTGTTGTTGAACCGCAGGTTTCGCATTTGAGACAGGTGCCGTTTCTTACCAATGTCATATTGCCGCAGACGGGGCAGGGGTCACCTTCGTATCCTTTTTGCCTGGCCGCGCGAATAAATTTTGTGTTCGAGTCCAGCGTTGGATTTCCTTTTTTTGTCGGAACTCCTTTTTCAGCTCCAACATTTGGCAGCTGGGAAACAGTGTTGGAATTGGTTTGAACCGGTCTGGATGGGTGGGATGACATTCCGTTTTCAAAGGCAGTTCTCCTTTCTCCAGTCCGATTGCCATCCTTGCTTTGCGTTGATGTTGCGACCAGGTCCTCTGGTTTTATCTGACCCAGATCGTGCCGGTTGAGATATGAAATAGCAAGGTCTCTGAAGATGTAGTCCAGAACGCTGGTCCCCATCTTGATATAATCATGGCCCTGCACAACGCCGTTCGGCTCGAAACGGGTAAATGTAAAAGCATCGATATATTCTTCCAGCGGAACCCCATACTGAAGACCCAGTGAAACTGCGATAGCAAAGGAATTAAGGATACTTCGGAATGCGGCACCTTCCTTGTGCATGTCAAGGAAAATTTCTCCAAGGGTTCCGTCTTCGTATTCTCCTGTCCGCAGAAAAACGGAGTGCCCTGCAATTTTCGCTTTCTGGGTATATCCGGTTCTCCGGTTTGGAAGAGAGCGTCGGACGCCGCGCGGTGAAACGGGCATACCGGGGAGTTCCGGAGCTCGGACTGTTTCAGATACACCGGTTTCTTTGGAAACAGGTTGTTCATTGAAGGCTTCATCTTCCATCTCGCCTGACTGGAGGGCTACGATGGAATCAGCAATCAGGTCAGAGCCCGGAGCAAGCGCGGAAAGCGGCTGGGAAAGCTTTGAGCCGTCCCGATACAAGGCAATGGATTTCAGCATGGATTTCCAGGCGAGCATATATGCATTTTTTACGTCATCGAGCGTTGCGGTGTTGGGCATGTTGATGGTTTTGGAAATCGCGCCGGTGATGAATGGCTGAACGGCAGCCATCATGGCGATATGGGCTCTCCAATCGATACTGCGGGTGCCGCGCTTGCCGGAAGGGGTAGCGGTATCGAAAACCGGGAGATCCTCCGGTTTAAGAATCGGTGCGCCTTCCAAACCCATTGTACCGCAAGCATACAGCTCAGCAGCTTCAATTTCCGAATCGCTGAAACCGAGATGCTCAAGCAGGCTGAAGTCAGGAGATGAATAGGTTGTTTCACTGATTCCAAGACGCGACATGAGGTCTGGTCCAAGCGTATGGACGGAGAAGCAGCTTTCCAGAGAAAAGGCGCTTTTCAGCGAAGTTTCTATCTTTGCAATGGATGCGTCATCAAAACCCTTTTCTTTCAATATTTCAATCGAGATGGCAGGAGCTCCCTCGAGTGTTTCAGTGCCCAGCGCGTATTCGAGAATCTTCTGCGATTCCTCTTCTGAATACCCCAGCGCTTTCAGGGCGGGAGGCACGCTTGAATTGATAATCTTGAAATAGCCGCCGCCAGCAAGTTTTTTGAATTTGACCAGGGCAAAATCAGGCTCGATTCCGGTTGTGTCGCAATCCATGAGAAGACCGATAGTCCCAGTGGGCGCCATTGCTGTAACTTGAGCATTTCTGAACCCGTGCTGCTGTCCCAGCGACAGCGCGTCATCCCAGGATTCACGAGCTGCGGCTATCAGATTCCCGGGGCACGCCCATTCTTTCAAGCCCTGAGGTATGATTGAGAGCTGTTCGTACTCTTCTGATTTCGCGTCATAGGCTGCCCTGCGGTGGTTCCTCACAACCCGAAGCATGACATCGGCATTGGCGGGATACCGCGAAAAGGTCCCCCATTCCTTTGCCATTCGTGCTGATTGCGCATAGGCTTCGCCGGAAAGGATCGCTGACAGCGCTGCCGCGACGGCCCGGCCTTCGTCCGAGTCATAGGCAAGCCCCATGACCATAAGGAGGCTGCCGATATTGGCATAGCCCAAGCCGAGCGTGCGGTAATCGTAGCTCTTTCGGGCAATTTCCTTGCTGGGGAATTGGGCCATGACAACAGAAATCTCGAGGACTGTCGTCCAAATGCGGATTGCGTGCCGGTATGCTTCATCATCAAATGTTTCTTCTTTCTGGTCATAGAACGACAGCAGGTTGAGCGAGGCAAGGTTGCATGCCGTATCATCCAGAAACATGTATTCAGAGCAAGGATTGGAAGCCCGGATTTCGCCGTCGTTCAAGCAGGTATGCCACTCATTGACCGTCGTATGGAACTGAATGCCTGGATCGGCACAACGCCAGGCTGCCTGCGCGATTTCGTCCCAGATCTTTCGAGCCTTGACCGAACTCATTTTCTTGCCAGTCGTTCTGGCAATGAGGTCCCAATCGCCATCGCTGAGCACCGCGTTCATGAAGGCATTGGTCACACGCACCGAATTGTTGGATGATTGTCCTGATACGGTATTGTAGGCTTCAGACTCCCAGCCTGTGTCATACTGCGGTGTTGTGATGAGTTCGCCTGATTGATAGTAAAGCGTCAGGACCTGATGTATCCATGCTGCAGGAATGCCGGCCTTGATCGCTCCTCGCACAGCTGCGCGCAGCGGCTTGTTTTCTGCAAGTGAGAAAGCACTTTCTCTGTCAGGGCCGAACGAGTCGATCGCAAGCTTCATGTCTTTTGCGTAGCGGTTGAGCGCTGCGCTTCCTGCAGCAAGACAAGCGACCTTGTATTCTTCTTCGGTTTTCCAGTTGATGTATTGTTCGATATCAGGGTGGTCGGCATCTAGAATGACCATCTTTGCAGCTCGCCGTGTCGTTCCGCCAGATTTGATTGCCGAAGCGGAACGATCTGCTATCTTCAAGAAAGACAGTAAACCGGAGGAAACGCCGCCTCCGGAAAGGTTTTCATTTCGAGCTCGAACTTTAGAAAAATTCGAGCCGGTCCCTGAGCCATATTTGAAAAGACGCGCTTCGCGGGTAACCAGATCCATGATGCCGCCTTCATTGACGAGGTCATCCTGAATGTCCAGAATGAAGCACGCATGGGGTTGGGGGCGTTCATAGGCCGACTGAGACTTAACCACTTCATTCGTCTCAGGATCGACATAAAAATGTCCCTGCGCCGGTCCTTCAATATCATACACGCTGTGAAGCCCGGTATTGAACCACTGGGGGCTGTTTGGAGCGGCCATTTGATGGGCAAGCATGTAGAGCAGTTCGTCATAAAATGCTTTTTCATCTTCCTCTGAATCGAAATAGCCTGCTTTTCTACCCCAGGCGCACCAGGTATAGGCGAGGCGGTGAAAAACCTGCCGTGCGTCATGCTCTGACCCGGGAATCGGACTGTCTCCAGCGAGCTGGCGCTGGGATTCCGGAATAAAGGCTTCCCATGCGCGAGCCTTGTCCGCGGGAATTCCGGCTTTTCTGAAATATTTCTGCGCGATAATGTCAGTGGCAATCTGGCTCCAGAAAGAAGGTACAATGACAGAATCCATGTGGAAGACAAGTTTCCCGTTGGGATTTCGTATCTCGCTGATTCTTTTTTCCCATGTTATGCCCGCGTAGGGACCCTTTCCTTTTTTTGTAAAACGCCGCTCGAATTTCATCGTTCCTCCAAAAACAATTGAAAACAATATACAATCTATATGTATAAGTGAATCGTTATACTACTATATGTAGTGGTACCGTCTTCCTCGATAAGGTATAATCCAATTGTCTGTTTGGCGCAAGGGAAAAACAAAAAAAAATGAAAAAAATTCTTCAACCCAAGACTGTACTATTCTGGCAATTTGAAGCACTATATGCCTATGTTTCTGAGGAATCGGATCAACCTTCTCGCGCTTGTCATTGTGCTTTTTATAAGCCTTCCCTTTGTATTCGGTCAGCAGGCTGATGCGGCAGCAAGCGCTCAGGACTTGCAGACATCGTTGTCAGTTCAGTTGTTTTATGATCCGCTGCTCAAAACCGGGTATTTTGTCAGAGAAGGCAAGTATCTGTCCTTTGCCACAGACCAGCCCTATCTTGCTCTGGATTTCAAACAGATTGCAAAAGTAAGCGCTCCCTACAACAAGGAAGGGGTTTTAATGTTTCCTCCCGATACGAAGCGTGTCATCGAAAATTACTACAGCGCAATGCAGAAAGAGACAGACGGCAAATACTCGGTAGCTGCTATTCTCATAGATCCAGGACATGGCGGCAAAGACACCGGAGCCATTGCTGAATTTGGTTCAACAAGGCTGTTGGAAAAGAATCTGACCCTTGAAGTATCGAAGCGTGTTGTCGAACTGCTTTCAGAGCGATATCCGAACCGCAAAATTCTGACAACCCGGGAAGGTGACAGCTACCCAACCCTTGATCAGCGTGTTGAAATGGCAAATTCCATACCGCTCAAACCTTCTCAGGCTGTGATCTATGTTTCCATTCATGCTAACGCTTCTTTCAATAAAAACGCCAAAGGATTTGAAGTGTGGTACCTCAATCCTGAATACCGCCGGACGGTTGTCGACGCGGTGACGGTACAGGAAAAAGGAAAGGATATCGCGCCGATTCTCAATGCGATGCTTGAGGAAGAGTTTACGACCGAAAGCATCATTTTGGCTCGAAAAGTCTATGACCGACTGGGTTCCATGATTGGCGATGCAAGCCCGGGGCGGGGTATCCGCGCTGAAGAATGGTTTGTAGTCAGGAATGCCAAGATGCCTTCTATTCTTATTGAAATGGGCTTTATCACTCATCCGGAAGAAGGACTTCTGCTCGCCGATTCGGGCTACTTGAGGAAAATTGCCGATGCAATTTACAATGGGATTGTCGATTTTATCGATCATTTCGAAAGGTAATGCCAATGCAGACCAAGCAGCATGCGCATGGAGCGCTGATCATTCTACCGATTTTGCTTGCGGCCGGTGTCATGGTGTATGGGCTGACACTTTCCTCAAGCTCCTGCACGCTTTATTTCCCGGATCAGCATGCGACTAACCTGGTAAGGGAGAGGCGCGTCCTAAGTCCTATCGGAAACCCGGAAGAACGTTCCAGGCGAGTGCTGGATGAGCTTGCGCTTGGTCCCATGAATCACAAGCTTCAGCCTCTGCTTCCGAATGGAGCTCAAATACGCTTGGTTATGCAGCGTTCAGGCACCTTGTATGTCGATATTGAATTAGCAAACCTGGCTGACTCGAAGATTCGTTTTCCTCTGATAAAAGAAGCTATTGAAAAAAGCCTGAAAACATCAGTGCCGGGAAGCGGTTCTATCAAGCTTTTCATCAATGGGATTGAGACTAGCAAATAGCTTTGCAATGTCAAAATCCCTGTTCTGTGGTATACTGTAGTCATGACCAGAGAGAAATCCGTTCTTGTCATTCCCGATAAATCAAAACTGGCAGAAATCTATGCAGCTTCGGTTCAAGATTATGAAAAGGCGCTTTCCGTTTTTGTAGAAGATCTCAGCAGGCTTCTAAACCAGGCCGGACTTCGTCCGACGATAAAATCACGGGTGAAGCAATTTGAATCATATTACTCCAAACGCCTGCGCCTTCTGAAAAATGCGTGGATGGAGTCGGGAATAGCAAGCCCTGTCAATGACATGCTCGCTGTACGGGTAGTTTGTCCCTTTCTGGGAGACCTCGCAGTCGCGGAAAACGCCATCAAAGAAGCCTTCACGATCGAGGAAATCGAGCGGAAGGGGGCAGAGCGGTCTTTTCGGGAATTCGGCTATGAATCGATTCATGTTCTTGTCAAAATCCCTGAAGGGTTGGAGCCGCTTTGCAAACATCTGGATCGGGCTGTGATAGAAGTCCAGCTCAGAACAATTCTGCAAGAAGCCTGGGCAGAAGTGGAGCATGAACTGGTATACAAAGCAGAATTTACGCCATTCGATGAGCCGATGAAACGAAAGCTTGCCGCGCTCAACGCCAACCTTACGCTTTCCGACATTATTTTTCAGGAAATTCTTGAATACCAGAAGCGTTTGAACACCGAGCTGGCAAAGCGCCGTCAGGCATTCTATCATAAAATTGAAGAAGTCTCCGAACCAGAGCTGGCAGGCGGCGAAAAGAAAACCGCGCAAAAGGAACTGGAAGAAGAAACTCAGCGCGCGAACCAAAGTTCGGAAAGCAAATTCGAGCTGGAAAATTTCAAGTCATTCGGGATGGACGGTCTGCTGCTTGCCGCACTCGAGGCGCACAATAATGCCGACTTCGATAAAGCCGAGCAGATTTACTCTGAAATAATCCTGAAAAAACCAGAGAAGGAGATTCTCGCAGTTGTCTACAAGCATCGCGGAATGGCATATTTCGCCCAATCACGGTACAAGGAGGCACTCAGGGATTTTAGCGCCTGCCTCATTCTTGACCCGGAGTGCTACAAGGCTCTCTATTACCGCGGCGTCGTTAAAAGCATTCTGGAAGACCATTCCAGCGCGATTGACGATTTTTCAAGCGCTCTCAAGATTCATCCGTACCACTTTTTTTCACGGTATCGGAGAGCACTTTCGTACTGGAAGCTAGGCGATTCAGCGCAGGCGCTTGCAGATTGCGAGATAGCGCTCAGAATTGAACCTGACAATGCCCTTGCCCGACATCTTTTAAATCAGATAAAGGATAGAATCTCCCAAACTGATTTTTAAAATACAGACTCAGGGCAGTGTAAGTTGCGTGTTTTTTTTTATTTTCTCTTGACAAAAGTGCCTGTTTTTGGTAGTTTGCCCATGCGCCTGATACCGCAAGGCACAAGCGCCGCGGTTATGGCCGAGCGTTGTCCCCATCGTCTAGCGGTCAGGACAGCGGGTTTTCATCCCGCCAACAGGGGTTCGATTCCCCTTGGGGATATAGCTGGTTCCGAGAGGAGCCAGCTATTTTTTTTGCTGTCCATACTGCCTGGGTAACCAGGCTTGCTGCAACCTTTTTCAAAAGTCGTCTGACATTTAAGGCGGCTACTGAGAAAGCCTCAGCCGATAAATGGTTTTTCGTTTTCAGTTCCCAAACTGCTCTTTTAGGACATCGCTGTAATAAAACCTTAAAGCCTCGGCATTTTTAACGCTTGCGGCAATCTCTTCTGACAAATCGATTTCCTTGTATGCATTAACAGCTTCGCGGAAGTTGGGTTTAAGGATAGGATGTTCCGGGGAAAACAGCACACAGCAATCTTCATAAGGAAGAATGGAAATATCGAAGGTGCCGATTTTTCGAGCTATAGCGATTGTATCTTCCTTATCGGTACCGATAAGGGGGCGCAAAACCGGAAATGTCGTGGGCGCCTGGGTTACGCGCATATTTTCAGCAGTCTGGCTGGCAACCTGCCCGAGGCTTTCGCCAGTTATGATACAGCTTGCTCCAACCTTGAGAGCCAGCGCGTGCGCGGCCTCCATCATGGCAGACCGAAGCATGATGGTAGTCGCCTCCGGATTAGCGAGCTTTTTTATTTTCATCTGCACATCGGTGAAGGGGACAACCCAGAGTCTGATGCCGCCGCAGAAGGCCGCAATTTTAACAGCCAGCGCTTCAACTTTTTTCTGTGCTTCAATCGAAGTGTAGGGATAGGTGTGGAAATAGGCTGCTTCCAGCGCGAGCCCGCGGCGCGCCATCATGTAGCCTGCGACCGGAGAATCAATGCCGCCTGAAAGCAGAAGAATGCCCTTGCCGCTGACGCCTGAAGGCAGACCGCGCGGACCGGGAAGGGTCGGTCCGTAAACATAGGCCCTTTCACGAATTTCAATTGTAATGACATAATCTGGAGAATGCACATCCACCTGCGAGCCTTGTACCCGGCTCAGGATTGTCTCGCCGGCGAGCGATGACATCGAATATGAATCGAGGGGAAAGCTTTTATCGGATCTTCGGGTTTCAACTTTAAATGTCCGTTTCCCGGATATCTCCGCTTCATGGTTTGCTGCCGCGACGCTGGCGGCCAGGATGGCTTCAGTCGTTTTGGCGCATACTGTCACAGGCGCGTATCCATTGACTCCGGGGCAGTGAGAAAGCACAAATTCCGCGACTGGGGCATTTTCATCGCTCACTTCCAAAAAAAACCTGCCAGGGTATTCTTCGATTTTATGAGGGATAGCGCCAAGCCTGTTCCTGATTTGCGATTTCATTTGATGGACAAATTCACGCTGATTGCCCAGCTTCAAGAGTACTTCACCAGTTTTGATGAGAAAAATTGCGCTCATAGACGCGTAGGCTATCAGGTTTTCAAGGAACTATACAAGCGGTGTGCTGTTTCGATGAAGGTTAGAATTTCATCTTCAGCTGAATCACTGCCCAAGGAAATTCTTATGGAGCAGAAAGATGCTTCCGGAGTCATGCCCATTGCATCAAGGATCCTGCGGCCTTTTGCCTTTGCGCCATGCGAACTCGCGCATGCTGAACCAGTGGAAACACAGATGCCCTGTTCAGAAAGCGCCCGCTGGAATACTTCACCGGAAAGGCCAGGAAAGCTGGCGCTGATAATCCAGGGGCTGAAGCGGCTGTCTCCGGGGCGCCGTGAAGCGGGAATTATCTGGCATCCGGGTATTGCTGAAAGTCCGCTGAGAAGGAGTTGTTCCAATTGACGCACATGCTCTAGATTTTTATTTAGACCGGCAAGGCTTTTTTGAACACAGCGGCTGAAAGCATCGATACCCGCCAGATTTTCCGTCCCAGAGCGATAACCCGATTCCTGCCCGCCGCCCTGAGCCAGCGGAATCAGTTCTTTAAAAAGCAAAAGTGCGCCGATTCCTTTAGGGCCGCCAATTTTATGAGCGGAAAAAGCAGCGCTTGAAACATTCTGCGGCAGAGAAAAATGAATTTTACCGAGCGCCTGCACGCAATCGACATGGAACCAGGGCGCTTTCATCCGCAGAGCGATTGATGATTCTTCAATGGCACGTCCGATGCCCGGGATATCCTGGACTGCCCCGGTTTCATTGTTGACGAGCATGACCGCGATCAGAACAGTAGAAGGGCGGATTGCCTTTGTCACGGCTTTAGGCTGAATGAATCCCTCGGGATCAGGTCTGATAAAGCTGATTTCAAAACCAAGATTTTGCAACTGCAAGGTCTGGGTATGAATAGCGGCATGTTCAATTGCCGAGATAACCAGATGAGGACGATTTGCTTTCTCCTCTGCCAGTTTTGAGATGTTTTTTTTATTCAAGAGGGAGAGAAGCGGTATCTGATCCGCTTCGGTGCCTGATGCGGTAAAAATAAGCTTCGGATATCCTGGCTGGCTCTTGGTTGAGGCCTTGCCTTGAACGTTATTAATGGCTGCAAGCATCCTTAATCGGGAAGATTCGAGGAGTTCACGGGCTTTTCTGCCCAGTTCGTGCTGGCTGGATGGATTGCCGAATATTTGAAGCGTTTCCGCGAGCGATTCCGACAGTATCCCTTCATCGGGTTTTGATGTAGCTGCCCAATCAAGATAAATCATGCTTCATAGCGCCGGTCTGCAATCGCTCTGCAGGGCGCCCGGGACTCGGAAAATTCCTTGGAAAGATAGAGCGCGCAGTAGCAGTGACCGAATTCAGGGATGTCTTTTCGCGACCATACACAGGGGCAGATGGCATCTTTGTCGACTTCGCGCGAACCATCCGAATCTCTGCAAGGGCAAAGGTAATACCCGTATCGATTGTAATTGGCAGTAAGGCCTTCTACGAGTGATTCATAGAATTCGGTATCGGGATTGAGTGTCCAGCCTTGTTTTTCAGCTACCATTCTGGTAAAAAGGCGCGTTTGGTCGAGCGTTTTCTGATTCATGGTTTCTTTATTCTCCCTCGGTAACTCCAAGCGTCAGCACCCAGTCTGGCTCGATAAATCCAACCAGATGCTTATCCTCGTCAATAACGGCAAAGGGGAAGGCGACATTTTCATTGAACCTTTCTTTCAGAATTTTCTTGACTTCGGTCTTTGTTTCCAGGGGTATTTGGTCAACATGGATGTATTTATAGGAAAACCCATGCTGATCAAGAAAGGCAAGGGCCCGTTTGCAGAAACCACAGGTTGAAAGCGCATAGACAACAATAGAATGGTCGTTTCGAAATCCTTCTTTGGTGATATATGGAAGATCAACAAGGTTCATGACAGCTCCTTCAATAATTTTAATCAATAATACTTCTCTTCAGACTGAACTTCCAGTCTCTTGCGCTGAATTTTGTTTTTCCAGATTGGTCGAAAGCAAAAATCCCAAACCATAGAGGATTATGGCAAGGATGAATGGCAAATTATTGGAAAATTCAAACAACCAGCCGGCAAGCCAACCCATGGGAATGGTAAAGAAAAGCATGAGAGCTTGCACAAGGCTGAAAAGCTCGCTTTTTTGATCGCTTCGGACGGTATTCATGAACACGGTATCCCGAAATGTCTGAATGAGAAAATAGGAGGTTTGAAGTCCCGAGACAATGAGAATTGCTAGGGTAGCAGACCGAACTGGAATAAGGAGGAAAGCAGTCTGGAACAAAAAGCTTAATAAAAACCCGCTTTTCAAGCTTTTTATATGAGGAATATGCTTCCTCCGCGGAAGAACGATAAAGAAGACCGCCATGCAGCTGATTGCTCCTGTCGCTGGAATCATTGAGATTGTCCAGGAAGGAATGAGCTTTTTTTCAGCCAGATACAGTATCCGGAAAAAATCTATTGAAAGTACAGCGCTTGCCAGGATGTAGATGCCAGTCATCAGCAGAAAATTGCCATCCTTCAATGCATCTCGGGCTGAAGGAATCTGCTGCAATACCAGTTTTACAAAGGGTTCCTTTTTCAATTTCTCTTTCAGGTACTGGCCCGGAGCCGTTTCTCTTGTCCAGATAAATCTGAGAACAAACATGGCTGACATGCTGATTGAGCCGAGAATAAAAATAATTCGCATCGAAGGTACCAGGCCAAATTTCTGGATTATAATGCCTCCAAGAAAGGTGGAAAGACCGCCGAAAGCGCCAATGACATAAATCCAACCATATATGGCAGCCCGTTCCTGATCTGTCGCATCTTCTGTGATGAGAAGGTTCCAGGAAACAACAACAATTCTAACAACAGAATTAAGAATCTGGGCGATAAGAAACCAGGCAAAGCTGCGTGAAAATGCCCATACCAGCATGGCAATGCTCCATGCTACGGTGTCAAAAATGATGCTGGTATAGCGTCTCCCAAGTTTATTGGTAATTGGCGAGGCAAGCGCGTAAAACACAAAACCGGTCGCAATGGCAATCGAATTGATGATGCCCATCTGGACTTCACTCAGGCCCAGTTCTTTTTGATAGAGCGGCATGAAATAGGTTACAAGCGGTCCGAAAAGCGCCCAGAGCGGTTCAAGCTTGATACTGGCGCTGGCGTTCCGGGGCAGATGTTTTAGGGCTATCATGGTGCAGGTACTATATACAAGGTTCGTGACACCTTCAAGCGTTGCCAAAAACAATGATTTCCTGTACAGTAAGACAATGCACGAGAAAGAACTTATCCGGAATTTTTGCATCATTGCCCATATCGACCATGGCAAATCGACGCTTGCCGACCGCTTTATCGAAAAAGCCCATATAATCGATCAGCGCAAAATGCAGAATCAGATGCTGGATAATATGGATATCGAGCGGGAACGCGGCATTACCATTAAAAGCCAGGCGGTAACACTGCCGTATACTGCCCGCGACGGGAAAACGTATACCCTCAATCTCGTCGATACGCCGGGACATGTGGATTTTTCCTATGAAGTATCGCGTGCCATCTCGTCCTGCGAGGGAGCGATTCTCGTTGTCGACGCGACACAGGGCGTTGAAGCACAAACGCTTTCAAACATGTACATGGCACTTGAGCATAACCTGGAAATTCTCCCGGTTATCAATAAAATCGATATGCCTGCTGCTGATGTCGAAGGCGTGCGCGCGCAGATTGACAAGGACCTTGGTCTCGACGGCTCTTCCGCGCTCGCGGTTTCAGCCAAAATGGGGATAGGAATCGATGAGCTTTTTGAAGCCATTGTCGAAAGAATACCAAGCCCCGAGGGCAGCCCTGATGAACCTCTGCAGGCGCTCATTTTTGATTCCCATTATGACGCTTACCGCGGGGTCGTCATCCACGTGCGTGTTTTTGCAGGCAAACTCGAAAAAGGCATGAAAATCAGATTCATGTCCAGCCAGGCTGTCCATGAAGTTGAAGATGTCGGTTTATTCAAGATTATTCCAACCAGCACTGATATGCTTTCAGCCGGGGAGGTAGGGTTTTGCATCGCGGGAATCAAGACAGTCCGGGATGTCAGAGTCGGCGATACTGTCACGGGGGATGACAATCCTTGTTTAGCACCTCTGCCGGGTTTTAAAGAGATCAAGCCAGTTGTTTTCAGCTCAATCTATCCAATTGATTCAGCGGATTACGACGAGCTGAAGGATAGTCTTGAAAAGCTTACACTGAACGACGCCTCATTGGTTTTTGAAAAGGATAATTCGCTGGCCCTCGGGTTTGGTTTCCGCTGCGGATTTTTAGGGCTCTTGCACCTTGAAGTTGTCCAGGAGCGGCTTGAGCGGGAATTCGGCCAAGCAATCATCATGACTTCGCCTTCCGTCCGCTACAAACTGCATCTTCATAACGGCGAAACAATTTTCATCGATAATCCGAGCGAATACCCGGATCCTTCCCGAATTGAAAGTGCGGAAGAGCCCTATATTAAAGCCGAAATTATCACGCCCGTTCCCTATATCGGAAACCTGATCACGCTCTGCGTCAATAAGCGAGGAGAACAGAAATCTTTTATCCACCTCGATGAAAAACGTGTCGAGCTTGTTTTTGAAATGCCGCTTGCCGAAGTTTTATTCGATTTTTATGACAAGTTGAAATCCACAAGCCGAGGGTATGCCAGCTTTGACTATGAAGTGATCGGGTATCGGCCGACAGAACTGGCCAAGCTTGACTTCCTGATTAACGGCGAACCTGTGGACGCGCTTTCCATGCTGGTTTACAAACCAGGTGCTTATGAGCGGGCCCGAAAGGTCTGTGAACGGCTTCAGCGCAATATTCCCAGGCAGCAATTCAAAATTGCCATTCAGGGAGCGATCGGTGCTACAATTATCGCCCGGGAAACGGTCAATCCGGTCAGGAAGGATGTTCTCGCCAAATGCTACGGCGGCGATATTACGAGAAAGCGCAAGCTCTTGGAAAAACAAAAAGAGGGTAAGAAACGCATGAAAATGGTCGGCAATGTCGAACTGGGGCAGGACGCTTTCTTGGCGGTGCTGCGGACTGATGACGACGAAGAACGCTAGAACTGAGCGAAGAGTGCACAAGCATAGTAAAAAGGCTGTCCGCTTGCCGGACAGCCTTTTATTTCAATTATATTTCTATATGAAGAATTATTTCGCAGAAGCCTGTGTGCTGTAGATCTTGAAGAACATTTTGTTGAATTCATCCTTGAAATTCTTGCTCTTCAGAATCGTGCTGCGTGTCTGATTATCCACAACCTGCTGGTGGAAGTAGGGGAACGCAAATTTGACCAGGGCTGTTTCGTCATCGCTGGCGGGGGTGTCATCAGTTACACTGAAGACGACCACTGAATCTCCGAGAACCACAGGTTTGGACACCTTGCCTTTTGGAGCCGCAAACAACTCAGTCATGAAGGCTTCATCCTGTTCGGCACCATCGAGCGCTGGATCATTGTTCGCATATGGGCCTTGCAGAAGGGGAATCTGCTGGCCATAGGCATAGAATGTGGGACTTCCAATATTGATGATGAAGGGGCCGGCTTTTTTCAACGCTAGCTTGGCTTTTTTGGCAGATGCGGCAAATGCAGCTGCATTAGTCAGATCGAGGCTGCTGTTCGCTTTTGCAATTGCCCAGGATTCAAGCGTTCCACGCTCTTTCTCATAAAGGTAGGCTTTCACTTCGTCGAGCACAGCTTTTTTCGTGAAATCAGCTGGCACCAGTTCGGAGTTAATCTTGAAAAATGCCCAAACCTTGTCACCGAGCTTATAGACATCCGACACCTCACCCTTGGGCAGTGAAGCTATCTTTTTTGCGTCATCTTTGTTTGTAAAATCATTTTCGAAAACATAAAAAAGAACTGTTCCAGCGTCACCGCCTTTGTCGGCGTAGGAATCCTTGGAGTGGCTTTTTGCAGCATCCTCAAAGGAAAGCTTATTCTCTTTGACTTGTGCGAGGACCTTTTTCGCGTCAGCTTCCGAA
Organism: uncultured Treponemataceae bacterium; assembly: GCA_964654405.1. Lineage (GTDB taxonomy): Bacteria > Spirochaetota > Spirochaetia > Treponematales > Rectinemataceae > JAJTBL01. The sequence goes on along the minus strand of CAZZJJ010000002.1, from coordinate 10,809 downwards.
GTCGTTATGGTAATGCGGGAAAGTCCTACTGTCTTGAAAAGATCTGCGTTTTTCGCTCCCCATGCGGCTGCTTCCTCATCAGGATAATCAGCGAGAGAGATGGCGGTATATTCAATACTGCGCTGAGGCTTTGCCATCGAGGCGACAAAAGCGATTTCCGCGGTGCTGGGCGCTATTGTATAGATATCTTCATAATAACGCCTGACAAAAAGGTCTTCCTTGGTTGTGTTGCGGATTGAAAGCTTCGTTGCCAATGGGGTTTTGTTGAACTTTTCTACTGAGAACTTTCCATCCTGCTGGTAGGCTGCGTTTGTCGCAACCGCCTCGTCGAGCCCCTTTTCGGTAACCCGGAAACCGCTCTGCTTTACTATGTCTATTAAAGCAGTCCTGACGGCGGTGCTCTGGAATGCCATTTGCCAAACCTGGTAGGCATAATATTGGAAATTTTGGTCTGACATTCCCTGCTGGCGCAGATAGTCATTGATCTGCGCTACCTGGTTCGCGAAATAGGAATCAGCTTCATATGTTATTGGTTTCCCTTTCCATGAGCCAAAACTAGGTGCTGAACCGCTGGAAAATCCCGAACTTATGGAGGGGATAAAAACAAACGCAATGATGGTGATGATGAGGATGACGATGGTGCCGCCATAGACAAAGGGGTTTTTGACTCCTCGTTTTGGCGCTTTCTTTTCCTCAGTCTTTTTTGTTTCCTGCGTTTCGCTCTTGTTAATCTGCGATGCCATAATAATCCTTCTAGGAATCAGTATAAATAGTGCTGCAGGCTACGTTATCACGCTGGGCAATCCATGTCAACGATCCAGATAACCCGCGGCTTCGAGCCAGCTGAGCGCTTCTTCTTTTGAAGAAAACGTGCGCCAGGCTTTTTCGTGTAAATTCATCAGCGGATCGCGCGAAAAATCGGCAGTTTGCGATTTCTGGTCGTCTACTGCGAGCTCGAATGGAGCGAAATCTGCCTTATAATCCATTTTCCCTGAACCGGGAACCCAGAATCCAAGATAATAGAAAGATTTTTGAAGCTGACGTGCGATCTGGATTTCAGCATGGACTGAAAAGCGTCCCAGGCTGCGCCAGCCTGAATCTGGGGCGAATGCGAAATAAACAGAAGAAATTCCTTCAGGCAGAATGTCCGCAAAACCTTCAGCAAGCAAAATCCCTGCCTGGTCTCGGTATTCAATGATTTGTGCCTTCAATCCAGCGGTCATATCCAAAAATGCCAAACGATGTTCCAAGTCCGCATCTCGTGCTGCTGATTCAAAATGCCGGGCAGTGACATATTTTTCATACAAACGGAAGCGCTCATCTGAATATGAAGCGTTCTGAAGTCTCACTGAAATATCTCTATTCTTTCTAATAATTCTGTTTAATGATTTTGAAGGAACAAAACGGTTGATGGGGATTCTGATTGGTAGGCAGCGATTGCATCCAGGGCATTGATAGCAGTAAAGAAGATGCCCGGACCTTCTCCATCCTTGTGCGAGAAGGTTTTCATAAACGAAATAATCCGCTTCATCCCATGCTGTTTCCATGAACAGCATGCAGGCTTTTCGATCCGGCAAATAGGGACATGCTGTCGGGAGGCGGGAGATCTTCCTGTCCATACATATCAGTATATCGAGTGAATGAACATCATGGAAGATTTTTCCTGTTCCAGCTTGCAGGAGCAAAGGTTTTGACAGTATTTTATTGAATATGAGCATAATAACAAGAACAGGCGATGAGGGCGAAACCGGACTCTGGTCGGGAGAACGAATCAGCAAGGATGACATTCGGGTTGAAGCATACGGAACCATAGATGAACTGTCATCAGCGCTCGGTATGGCCCGTCATCTCTGTTTTCAGGATGAAGTACTTTACGCGATTGATGAAATCCAGCGGCTTCTGTTTCGTGCAGCGGGAGAGCTGGCTTCGGTGGGAATCCCTTTCGACAGGCCGATTACCGAAAAGGATGAAGAACGAATCGCTGAAAAAACGCTCTCAATTGAAGAACGGGTTGTTCTTACAGGATTTGTCATCCCCGGCATGACCGCAGGTTCAGCCGCGCTTGATCTTGCGCGGACCATTGCGAGACGAGCTGAGCGAAGAGTCATAACCCTAGCCCGCAGAGAAGCGGTTTCCCCTGATTTGACCCGTTTCCTGAATCGACTGTCTGATTACATCTTCATGCTCGCGAGGCTTGAAGAAGCTTCCGCTGGAAAACTGACGTTTGCTTGAGTGGGGCTGAATTATGAAACTTTACTCGAAAAAAGCTGTTCTTAGCATTGCAATTGTGTCTTTTCTTTCTGCGGCGGCACTCATAGCGGTGTCATCGTTAATAATTGTGCGAAGCGGAATCTGGAGCAGCAGATCAATAGACACAGGGCCTAGCCCGACAACGAGCATAACCCAGCCTGTATCCGGTCAGATTACGGAGACCGCGCTGTCCGATTCAGGATATACCCTTGATGAGATGGAAAATATTTCGATCTATGAGCGTTACAATGAGTCAGTGGTCAATATCACCACGGAAGTCATGGCGCTCAATTGGTTTCTTGATCCTGTCCCACAAAGCGGCGGCTCGGGGTCAGGATCCATAATCGATGAAAAAGGATATGTCCTGACCAATAATCATGTCGTCAAGGATGCTTACAAGCTCTATGTCAACCTTGCGGACGGAAGCCGCCATGAGGCGACGGTTGTCGGCACCGACCCGCAGAACGACCTCGCTGTCATCAAATTTTCACCGCTGGCGGGAACCCGACTCAAACCGATTCCCTTTGGCACATCGAAAAACCTCAAAGTCGGCCAGAAGGTGCTGGCTATCGGCAATCCTTTCGGCCTTGAGCGCACGCTTACCAAAGGCATCATCTCGGGTCTCGGCCGCCCGATTCAGAAAGACAGCAGTACCATCCTGCAAAACATGATTCAGACTGACGCTTCGATCAATCCTGGCAATTCAGGAGGGCCGCTCTTGAATGCACGGGGTGAAATGATCGGCATCAATACCATGATTTATTCTCCCTCGGGCGGCTCCGTGGGTATCGGTTTCGCCATTCCGGTCGATACCGCAGTGCGAATCGTTCCGGAGCTCATTAAAGAAGGAAAAGTCAGGCGGGGATGGATAGATATGGATGCCTTCATCCTCGTACCTGATCTAGTCGAATACATGCGAAAAGCCGGTTATCCCGTGCCGGTGGAAAAAGGCCTTCTGGTGTCGCAGGTTCGCTCTGGCAGCAATGCCGAAAAAGCAGGGCTTCGCGGCGGCACCAAAGCGGTGCGCTACGGGAGTTCCGTTTTCAATATCGGCGGAGATATCATAACCTCGGTCGACAACCATGAGATTGCATCAGTGGCCGACCTATACACCGCGCTTGAAGACAATAAGCCCGGTGAAAAAGTCTGGGTTGAATTTTATCGAGGCAACCAGAAAAACAGTGTTCAGATTACTCTGACCGAACGGACGCAGACGAAATGAAACCATTCAAAGTTGTGGCGCCGTTCGAACCGGCGGGAGACCAGGGAACCGCGATTGCCGCGCTGGTGGAAGCTGCCCGAAGCGGCAAGCGATACATGACCTTGAAAGGGGTTACTGGCTCCGGAAAAACCTTCACAATGGCAAAGGTTATAGAGGCGCTTCAACAGCCGACGCTGGTTATTTCGCACAATAAGACGCTTTCCGCTCAGCTGTACCGGGAGTTCAAAGGCTTCTTCCCTGAAAATGCTGTCGAGTATTTTGTTTCTTACTATGATTATTACCAGCCAGAAGCCTATGTCCCGTCCAAAGACCTGTATATCGAAAAAGATTCGAGCATCAATGATGAAATAGACCGGATGCGCCTAGCCGCGACAGCCGCTTTGATGGAACGCCGTGATGTCATCATCGTAGCCACTGTTTCCTGCATCTATGGCTTGGGTTCGCCCGACCTTTACAAGGAAATGCGGATTTACATAGATCGCGGAAAGGTTATCGATCTTGATACGGTAAAAAGAAATCTCATCAATCTTCAATACGAACGGAATGATATGGTTCTCGATCGGGGCCGATTCCGGGTCCGCGGGGATATCCTCGAAATTTATCCAGCCTATGCCGAAGACGCCTACCGGATTGAGCTTGAATTCGACACGGTACGGAGAATCCGAAAAATCGACCCGCTGACGGGAAAGGCAGGCGATGATCTGGATGAAGCAATCATTTATCCTGCAAAGCATTTCGTCATGCCCGAGGATATGGTCCAGCGGGCTGTCCAGCGGATCAAGGACGAACTCGAAATGCAATATGCGTATTTCTTAGATAATAACAAACCGCTTGAAGCAGAAAGAATTAAATCCCGCACGGAATACGATATCGAAATGCTCGAGGAGATGGGGTATTGCTCAGGGATTGAAAACTATTCTGCGCCGCTTTCCGGACGCAAGCCGGGAGAGCGGCCTGGGGTTCTGCTGGATTATTTCCCCAAGGACTTTATTACCTTCATTGATGAATCGCACGTCACGCTGCCGCAGATCGGCGCCATGTATGCCGGAGACAGAAGCCGCAAAACATCGCTGGTCGACTATGGGTTTCGTCTGCCCTGTGCGCTGGACAATCGGCCGCTGACCATTGATGAATTCGAAACAATTGTCGACAAGGTTATTTATGTATCCGCAACACCCTCGCCGAAGGAACTGGAAAGGTCAGCTGTCATCGCTGAACAATTAATCCGCCCGACTGGCCTTATCGATCCAGAAATTCAGGTCATGCCGACCGAAGGGCAGATGGAGGATATTTACCAGCGCGTCCGTGAAAGAAGCCAGAAAGGCGAGCGGAGCTTGATCATTACCTTGACCAAGAAAATGGCAGAAGAACTGACGGAGTATCTCACTGGGCTTGGGCTGAAGGTTCGGTATATCCATTCCGAAGTTGAAACCATTGAGCGCGTGGAAATCCTGAAACAACTCAGGGAAGGGCTTTTTGACGTGCTCGTTGGAATCAATTTGCTCAGGGAAGGCATCGATCTTCCTGAAGTATCTTTCATTGCCATTCTTGATGCTGATAAAATCGGTTTTCTCCGTTCGGCGACCAGCCTGATCCAGATTATCGGGCGAGCGGCGCGCAACGCGGCAGGGCTTGTCGTCATGTATGCGGACCGGGAAAGCGAAGCCATGAAAACCGCAATTGAGGAGACAAACCGGCGCCGGGCAATTCAGCTTGCCTACAATCGGGAACATGGCATAACGCCGGTCACTATAAAGAAAACGGTTCAGGATATTCTCGAACGGCACCATGAAGAAAAGGTTGATATAACGCTGGGTGAAATCGGTCTGCTGAAAAAATCACATTCCCTGCTGGTGCCGGAGCAGAAAAAAGCCCTGCTTAAGGCGCTTGAAGCGAGGATGCTTGAACACGCAAAAAATCTCGAATTTGAAGAAGCAGCGCTGATACGTGATGAAATCCAGCGAATTAAGGATGGCAGTGATGCATGAAACTCAGTTAACAGACAGCTGTGCGGTTATCGACGCGCACTGTGATACTCTGCTTGAGATTGCAGGCATCGGCTACGAGTCCGAACGCGGAACTCCGCCCCGAGATTTCTTCCGAAACAATGAACATGCACATCTGGATTTGCCAAAGCTCCTTGCAGGGCATGTCCGATGCCAGTTCATGGCGCTTTTCTGCGATGACGCCTATCTTGACTCGGCCTATGAGCATACCCTGGCGCTCATAGACATTTTTGAAAAGCTCTGTTCAGGTTCCAGCGGGCGATTCTTTCCGGTGCTTTCCGCTAAAGATCTGGACTGCGCGGTTCCGGGTGACAAAGTTGGAACCCTTCTTTCCATTGAGGGAGCTGAAGCTCTGGGACCGAATGCGGAGCACTTGCCTGAATTGTATTCTCGAGGGATCAGAGCGGTAGGTTTAACCTGGAACAGGAGCAATGCGTTCGCGCGCGGTGTCAGAGGCGAGGGCGAAGGCGGGCTGACCGAAGCCGGGCATCGGTTAGTTGAACAACTGGAAGCCATGCAACTTATCATCGATGCTTCACACCTGTCCGATGAAGCGTTTTCGGATCTTGCCCAGCAAGCCCGCCGCCCTTTTATCGCATCCCATTCCAATGCCCGGGCTGTGTATAACCATCCCAGGAACCTTAGCGATACGCAGATAAGGGCAATCGCGGATTCAGGCGGCGCTGTCGGCGTTGTTTTTGTGCCCAATTTTATTTCGGGCGAGTCTGGAGTTTCGTATTTTGATCGCTTGATTGACCATATCAATCATATTGTCAAGGTTGGCGGCATTGCGTGCGCAGCTCTTGGCTCGGATTTTGATGGTTTCAAAGATGAACCGGAAAAAAGGGTTCTATCGGACGCTTCAGAATACCCAAAGCTTTTGGAAGCCCTTTTGCAGCGCGGCTATACAACATCTGATGTGGAAAAAATTGCCGGAGGCAACTGGGAGCGTGTTATCCGGGAAATCTTGCAATGAGTCCAATTATCAGCCTCATCGGCATGATGGGAAGCGGAAAATCCATGACGGGGCGATCCCTTGCCTGCATCCTGGAGTGTCCGTATGTTGATCTGGACACTGAGATCGAAAAAACAGCGCATTGCGATATCCCAAGGATTTTTGCGCAGCATGGTGAAGCGGGGTTCAGAGATATCGAGTCTGCGGCGCTTGCGGACATACTTGCCAATAACAGGCAGCGATTGGTTCTTTCCTGCGGCGGCGGAATTATCCTTCGAAAAGAAAATCGCACCATGCTGAGAGCACGCAGTTTTATCGTCTGGCTTGATGTTCCTATCCATGAATTGCAGCGGCGTCTTACCGCAGAACGTTCAAACCGGCCGCTTATTGCCGAAGGCGACCTTAAAACGCGAATCAAGAAACTCAGCGCTCAGCGCGGTTCGCTCTACGAAGAAACAGCTCATTTTCGCCTCATCTGGAATGAGGGCATGAATGCGGAGGATTGCGCCAAGCTCATTCATAATCAATGGATTGCTCAGGCAGAACAATGCAGCGATCGGGATTAATGCCGATTTCGACAATATCTCCCGCAGCAAGACTGCCGCTGCTGACTGGCAGTTCAAGCTTTATCGCTTTTTCTTTTGAGTCCGTTTCAATCATGACTTCTGCGCGCATGCTGCTGCCTTCAAGGATGTTTTTGCTGACCTTGCCGTGAAGCTGAAGGTCGTGGCGAGCTGCAGCTGAAACCCCTCGATCATGGATAATGAAGGCGGAATCCGGAATGAAGAGAAACAAATCTTCGCTATGATGGCTATCTGAAGGAGACCGTCCTTGCGGTTTATTTACCTGGCGAACCGTACCAATAGCGGTCATGACATCTGCAGTGGCATCGCGAATCTCAAGCGGTACAGCAGGAATCAGATTTCCCAGTCCGAGAAAACGTGCTGTCCACGCATCGGGAGGGGTTTCATGCAGAGCCGCCGGTGTGCCAGCATGTCGAATAACTCCTTTATCCATAAGAAAAACGATATCTGCAAGCTCAAAAGCTTCCTGGACGTCATGGGTTACATGGATCGCGGTCAGCCCTTCGGAACTAAGTTTTTCTCGTATAAAGCTGCGCAACTCTTTTCTCAGCGGCGCGTCGAGCGAAGAAAGCGGTTCGTCGAGCAAAAGGAGATCGGGCTGAATCGCCAGTGAGCGGGCAAACGCAAGGCGCTGTTTTTCTCCACCTGACATGGTATGCGGTTTTCGATCCATAAGATGCGCTATCTGGAATTTCCGGGCAAGCCTGTCAATTATTCTTTCAATCTCGCCGGCAGGTATGCTTCGCAGTTTCAAGCCAAAAGCGATATTCTGCCGTCCAGTAAGGTGGTCAAAGAGCGCAAAATCCTGAAAGACAAAGCCGATATTCCGCTTCTCGGGCGGCAGAGATATGATATTTTTGCCATTCAGGAAAATTCCGCCGCTGGCAGGATGTTCCAAGCCAGCGATACACCGCAGCAGCGTCGTTTTTCCGGATCCGGAAGGTCCAAGAATAACCGCGGTCTTTCCCTTTTCGAGATCGAATGAGACATTCACCGCAAAGCCTCTGCGGACAAATCGCAGGGATTCAATATTACAGTAACTCACTGGTCTTCTCTTTCAGATAAAACGCGATACCTGCGACAATCGCGAGCACAATACCAACCGCGCAGGCTTCACTGAAACGGTAGGCTGAAACCAGGCGGTATAGAAGCAAAGGCAGGGTTTCATATTTTCCGCTCCCTAGAATAATAGGAATATTCGCGTCGCCCAACGCAATGGAAAAGGCAAAGGCTCCGGCACTGGCGATGGAAGGAAGAAGCATCGGCATGTCAACACGCCAAAACGCCTGAATTCGGCGCGCTCCCAACACCCGAGCCGCTTCATATTTGTTCCGGTCGATCGATTTGAAAGAAGCACCCAGATTCCTCGAAACAAAAGGCCAAGCCATGACCGACTGACCCGCGATAATGGCAGCAATAGAGCTGGACTGCAGGAGGGTAGCCCAGCCAAGCGCGACAATGGCAGGCGACAGAGCAAGCGGAAGCGCGGTCCAGATGCTGGTTTTTCGCCTGCCATAATGGTCTGAAGCTGAGATCCCAAGTCCAATCAGTGTTGCAATAGCTGCCACAACACTTCCAATGATCAAGCTATTGAGAAGCGCGGGCAACAAGGGTTTTCCCCCATCTCTGAAAAGCTTTGTAAAATTCGTAATACCAAAATGCGTATTTCCCGCTAAAGATGGGCGAACTGTAAAGCCTTCAAGAACAAGGGCAACCAGAGGTCCGATAAAAAACATAGCAATCATCAGCTGATACAAGAATAGAGCTATCTGAGCTTGACCGCGGGGTTCCAATCGAGTTCGGCCGGCGCCAAAGCCTTTGGCAATCTGCGTAGTTTTATTGTCGAAATGAACAAAAATCGAAACCACCAGCATTGCCATAGCGGTTTGGATGAAGCCGAGAAACAGCGCCCTCGAATAATCTCCGGAAAAGCGTGTCGCCCGATAGATTTCCACCTCAAGCGTCGATCCTGAAAGCCCGCCGAAAACCAGCACAATGGTAAAACTGAAAAAACAGAAAAGAAAAATTAGGCTGGCCGCCTGAAACAAAGAGGGGAGGAGATAGGGCAGGGTGCCGACAAGAAAGGCTTTAGCTCGTCCTGCACCCAGCGTTCGAGCTGCCTCTTCCCGAGAATCCGGTAGCTGCGACCAAAGCGCGCCGACAGTCTGTATGACAATGGGAAAATTATAGAACGCATGGATAAAGACAAGTCCCGTCATGCTGTACAGAAAACTGGATGACTTCAGAAAGGGCAGGCCGGCCCGCGAAAAAGCGGCAGCAAGAAATCCTGATTTTCCAAAATACAGAATAAAGGAAAGAATTACCAAGAGAGGAGGCATGCAGAAAGGAACGGCAGCCAGAGAAAAGAAAAGCCGCCGTGTCCTAAATCGATATCGGGCTACAAAATAGGCACCTGGAAGCCCGATAGCAACAGCGCTGATGGTGCTTAGTGCTGCTTGCTGCAGACTGAACGTTAGAGCCCGCAGGTTGGCTTTTGTAAGTATTTGGTTTGCGGTGATAAAAACAGAAAATCCGGCGGTGCCTGATTTTACCGATTTGCTGAGTGCGAAAACAATGAAGGAGAAGACCGGAATGAGCGTCAACAGCATGACAAAAGCTGTCAGAAAACTGCTGGCGCTCTGTCTGTTTTTTTCATCCATACCATTCGCCAGAGTTTATTTCTGCCCGGAAAGTATGGCCGCTGCGATTTCAGGATCTTTTTCCAGGTTCTTTACCTCTGCTTTGATTGTTGTTATCCCTTGGGGAATGACAGAAAAAGAGTCGGGAAGGTTAACGGTCATATTTGCTGGATACATCCACTGAGTTTCAGGCAGAATCGCTTGCGCTTCAGGTGAGAGTAAAAAATCGAGGAATTTTTCTGCCTCCTTTTTTTGTTTTGAGGATGTCAGGATACCCGCAAATTCAACCTGCATGGGATGCCCGTCCGAAAAGGCGAGTGCCTTGTAACGCTCGGTGTTTTCATACGCTTTGTGGTATGCGGGACTCGTGCTGTAGCTGATAACAAGGGGTGCTTCGCCTTTCGTGAAAAGTCCGTATCCCGTGTCCCAGCCTGGTGTCATTGCCAGCACGGAAGGAGCAAGCCGCGTCCAATAGTCCTGCCATGCATCTTTATAGACCGCTTCGGTCCAGGCAAGAAAGCCTAGCCCGGGTGTGGAAGTCCGCGGGTCCATCAGAATAAGGCTTTTCCGATATTCCGGACGAGTCAGGTCTTCAAGACTCTTCGGCGGCGTGATAGATGTCTTGGAGTCCCAGATTATCGCGAATGTGCCGTAATCATAAGGGATGAGGCGATTTTTATCATCGATAAGCAGATTTTTATCAACGGATGCAAGGTTTTTAAGGTTCAAAGGCGAAAAGAGTCCGCTGGAAAGCGCTTTGTCGGCCAGGTTGTTGTCAAGCCCGATTGCCGCATCAGCCTGCGATGCATTCCCTTCTGCCAAAAGTGCGGCGAGCAGAGCACCTCCATCTCCTTTGGAAACGAAGGTAACATCTGTACCGGTTTTTTCCTTGTACAGCTTGGCCAGGCTCCCGCCTGGCCCCCATTCGGAGACAAACGAGTCATACGTCCAAACGGTGAGGCTTTTAGTTTTGGCTTGGGCCTGACAGGATATTGTCAGCATGATTGGAACGGCAAGCATAACGGTCATCAGAAAAAGCTGACAAGCTGTGAACGAGAACGGTTTCTTCCGTCCTCCTTGAAGAAATAGAACTTTGCACATATCTCCCTCCGCCGGTATTACCCGGATCAGGTTCATCGGGTCTTTTCTCAGG
>CAZZJJ010000001.1:0-39862 GCA_964654405.1 uncultured Treponemataceae bacterium | reverse complement strand
TTGTACTTGAAAACGATGACCTTGTCGCCCTTGACTTCTTCTTCAACAACAGCCTTGACAGTAACGCCGGCAACATAGGGGGTGCCAACAGTAACCGCTTCATCCCGGGAAACAAGCAGTACTTTATCAAGAGAGAGGCTTGAGCCCTGATCAGCTTCAATGCGGTCTACCGTAAGCTTTTTTCCCTGTTCGGCCCGGTATTGCTTTCCGTTAATTTCAACAATTGCGTACATGATTGGTTATCCTCACTAAAAATCCTTGCGTGGCGAAGCTTTATACACTGTAATGTCCATGACTGTCAACGGGTATGGGGAAACTTCTGTCATCCTGCTTCGTGAATTACATCTCTTCGAGAAATGGTATGCAGAGCATCCAGCATACGTTCTGCAGCGCTGACTTGACAGCTTTTACAAGCTCGACACGGGTAGCTGAGAGATCTGGATCCTCGCTTGCAAGAACAGGGTTGTCCCGATACCAGGAAGAAAAATCGGAAGCGAGGTCATGTGCATAGGCCGCGACGACAGAAGGCTCCTTGCTGCGCGCCGCAAGCTCTACTGCCTCTTGCAGGGCCAGAAGACGTCTTACGAGCATCCAGTCAGCATCAGAGGACAGTTTTGCCGGTGTAACCGTTCCTTTTCCGGCATTGCCCTCGCCCTTGTCGTATTTTCTCAGTATGGAGCAGGCGCGAGCGCCCATATATTGTATATAGGGCCCAGTATTTCCTGTGAACGAGAGCGATTGCTCCGGATTGTAGAGCATGTCTTTAACGGGTGAAGTCTGCAAAAGATAATAATGAAGGGCGCCCAGTGCTATTTTTTCCGCCACTTTTGCCGCGTCATCGATTGCCGATTCCCGCTCCCGTTCCGCTATTTCTTTCTGCGCCAGTGACGCGAGCTCGTCGATCAGGTCATCGGCATCGACCACCGTGCCTTCACGGGTTTTCATTCGCCCCGAGGGAAGATTGACGAGTCCATAGGATAAATGATAAAGGTCTTTAGCCCACGCATAGCCAAGCCGCTTCAAGATTTCAAAAAGAACTCTGAAATGATATTGCTGTTCACTCGCAACTACATAAATCAGCTGGTCAAAGGGCCAATCGACATGCCGGTAGATGGCGGTGCCGATATCCTGGGTAATATAGAGACTGGTGCCGTCCTTGCGGAGCAGGACTTTCCGATCAAGCCCGATATCTTCCAGATTTGCCCAAATTGAACCATCTTCTTCGCGATAGAAAATATTCCGCTCAAGACCGGCCAGAATTTCTTCCTTGCCTTTCATATAGGTCTGGCTTTCAAAGTAATACTGGTCAAAAGAGATTCCCTGGCGGGCATAGGTAGCCTTGATGCCGTCGACTGCCCAGGTGTTCATTTTTTTCCACAGATTCATAACATCGGGGTCTTCCGCTTCCCATTTTCTTAGAAGTTCCTGCGCTTTTTCTTCGGCCGAGGGGTCTTCGCTCTTCAGGGTATTGAAAAGAACGTAGTATTTGCCCACAAAATGGTCGCTTTTCAAACCCTCGTCTTCCGGCGTTCGCCCTCCCCCATATACCTGATAGGCAAGCATGGATTTACAAATATGTATACCGCGGTCATTGATCAGATTGACTTTCCGAACCTCCGCACCGGCAGTTTTTATGATTCTGGACAGTGATTCACCCAGAACATTGTTGCGCAAATGACCCAGATGAAGCGGTTTGTTCGTGTTCGGGCAGGAAAATTCGATCATGACCTTGCGGCCGGCGAGCGGGCTTCGGGCAAAGCTTGTTCCATTTTGAAAAATGTACTTCGACAGCGCTTCGCGGTTGAAATAGACATTGAGATAAGGGCCGACTGCTTTGGCTGCACCCAAATCTGCTCCATCATCGCCTTTTGCAGGCTCAAGAGCGGCAGCAACCTGGGATGCCAGGTTCGCGGGACTCATTCTGAAAATTTTTGCATAACTGAACATGGGAAATCCTATATCGCCAAGTTCTGGTTTCGGGGGAAATTCTGCAACAATCATATCTTCGGATAGAGTATCGATTGCCAGGTTTCCCGATTGGGCAAATTTCCGCAGCGCAGCATAGACGCGCTGTTTCCAGGCCGCTTTCAGTTCGGTCATGCGGGTACGCTCCTTGTAAAAATCGAACCATAATACTATTCACCATGCATGAATATCAAGGCGATGAATCGCTGGGTTCTTTTCCGGAAAGATTGATCAGGCAGAGTTTCTGAAGGCTTGAGAAACTGTTTTGCGGTAAGGAAATAATCTTATGCCGATTTGCATGTCCATGTTCAATTCGAATTTCTGATTTCGGAAGTTTCAGAGCTTTTGAGAGAACGTTGACAATCGCGGTATTTGCCTTTCCATCTTCAGGGGCAGCCTGGATTCGTATCAGTAGAGCCTCATTTCTGATACCATCCACCTTGTCTTGCGATGCCTTAGGAATAGCGGTTACAGGGAAGAATACCCTTGCCTGCTTTACTATGTATGATAAATCATTCATTTTTAGCTGCTTGCTCTTTTGCATTATCGATAAGAGCTAGAAACTCAGTTTCATTTATAACGGGAATGCCATACTCCCGTGCTTTTTTATTTTTTTCGGATCCTGATCCAGGTTCATTGGTAACCAGGTATGAAAGGTCCTTGGTTATCGAGGATTTTGTTGTACCCCCAAAGCGTGCTACAAGCTTTTCAGCCTCCTGACGCTTCATTGAGACAAGTTCACCTGTAAAGCAGAAGCTTTTACCAGCCAAAACAGCTTCTGCAGAATCTGCAACGTGCGTCTGAATCCGGATTTTGCTAGTCATGAGAATTTCTTCGATTTCATTTTTGCATTCCTTCAACCCGCCAACAATGCTCTTGGCCATAATGAGGCCGATGCCGTCCAGAGTCAGGAAATCCTCTTCCCGGGCGGAAAGCAGCTTTTCAAGGGTATTGAAACCATTAACTACCAGATTTCGGGCAACCAGCGGACCGACTCCTTCAATGTCGAGACCAGCCAGAAATACTTCAAGCGGTATTTCTCTGACTGCTTCAATACTTCGGATTATCTTTCGAGCCAAAACCGGACCCATTCGTTCTAGGCGCTCCAAATCCTCAGCAGTAAGCCTGTACAGATCAGCTATGGAACGGAGTTTGCCCGCGTCGAAAAGCTTTTGAATCAGCACATCGCCAAGTTCCCTGATATCCAAGGTTGAAATCCACTTTTCAATACGGTGCAGAGCGCGCTTGGGGCAAGCCGGATTGGGGCAATACAAGCGGGTTCCTTCATCAACAAGAGCAGTCCCGCATCGTGAGCAGTGCTCGGGCTGTCCAATCTCCTCTGCGTCAGGCGGGTTTTCAACCAGTGTTTCTATTTTGGGAATGATTTCCCCCCGTTTGACAATGACCACCCGTGAGCCAATTTTAAGCCTCATGGTTCGTATCATGTCCGGATTACAGAGATTTGCGCGCTGAACGGTTGTTCCGGCAAGCCGTACAGGTTCGACGATGCCTATTGGTGTATAATTGACGCCGCTTTCGCTCCATTCTATCGCGACAAGCGTCGTCACCGCTTCTTCAAGGCTGAATTTGAATGCGATCTGCTTTTCAGGTCTTGGCTTGGCAGCATCTTCAGGATCAATTTCCGGCAGTTTGATCACAAGTCCATCGATATCGAAGGGTAAATCCTTGCGGATTGCCATGATTTTTCCTCGGTACTCTATAATTTCTTCCGGGCTTTTCAGCAAAACAGAAGGCACTGTCGTAAACCCCATTTTTTCCAGCCAGCCAAGCTTGTCCATTTCGGTTTTAAAATCAAGATGTACACGTATGTCAGGAGCGGCTGTTTCCTGCTCAGCAGCCATGCCAGCCGCGTCGTAGCAAATCACCTGCAAGTCTTCAGAACCCGTACCGTCCTTGCGCTTCATCAATCCATTCGCGGCATTTCTGCAGTTGGCCTTGTCAGCGTATTTTGTACGATGGATTTCATGTGACATCAGTACTTCGCCGCGGACACCGCCAGTAAAGGGTATGGGCAGTTCGGCTGTCACACCGATCATACGCAGGGCGTTGGGAGTAATATCGTCACCGATAATTCCATCTCCACGCGTAACCGCTTTTTCAAGCCTGCCATTTTTATATTGCAGCTCTATGCTCGCCCCATCGAGCTTGTACTGCACGAGATACAGGTTGGAAGGATTTTTCATTGCCCATGAGGAAAAACTCTCCGGATCCGCTGCCTTGGATTGGCTTCCCATTGGGATCAGGTGTCTGGCTTTTGGCCATCCATCAAGGCGATCCTCACCAACCTTTTTCAATAGGCTGTTGTTCGGATCAAGACGCGCAAGTTCATCCCAGAGAGCGTCAAACGCTTCATCGCTGATTTCAGGCTCGGCGTTGTAATACAAGTCCTGATGTTTTTTTATCAGTATTTCGAGTTCTCTGACACGTGCCGCTGTTTGATCCTGCTCCATGCATCCTTCTCCTTTCGGGCTTTCAAAAACGATTGCAAAATTTCCTCTGCAATCATAGAATGCTGTCAGAACATCATCAATACGTTAAAAGGTACGTCATGAATTTTTTTGCTATTCAGGTAATTTCTGGCCGAGAGGCACTCTATAAGGAACTCCTCTTCCGCCACAGGGCTGACATCACCATTCATCACATTGTCAAAACAACTTCCTCAAGAAAAGCAGGAAAACCCGTTAAAATTCAGTCCAGCCTATTCCCGGGATATCTCTTTTTTCAGTACCATGATGAGCACCTGAGCCCAGAACTGGTTCAGGCTATTCGAAAAACGAAATATTTTCTGCGAATCCTTCCATCTACTGACAATATCCAGCCCCTTTGTCAGAGGGATGCGGAAATAATCCGCCATTTCATCTCTTTCAGACATGAAATCGGCAATTCACGTGTCGTATTCGATGAGAACAACAAGATTCGGGTTATAGATGGTCCGCTTGCCGGTTATGAAGGGAATATAGTTAAGGTAAATAAAAGAAAGCGGAGGGCTACTATACAGCTCGATATTTGCAATTCCCAGATGACTATCGTACTTGGTTTTGACATACTTGAAACCGTTGAGACCGTAAAAACATGAGTAGCATGAAACCGGGCGAGCAGCTGCCCATTCTTACTCTTCTTGAAGTCCGGGATATGCTTTTCGCTTCGACTATCCGCTCAACAGTTGCTTACGCAAAAGAGTTTTCTGTTCAGCGTTCACAGCTTCCTTTTGGCTACAGAATGATTCTGCCTGAAGATATGGTAAAAGACGGCATGTCACTTGAATTTTCAGATGGAATTCCGCTCTTTGCGACCGATACAATTCGATATCGGGGGGAGCCGCTTGGGTTGATTGTCGGACCTGATCCCGTGCTCTGCGACAACCTGTCTTTAAACGTAAAAGTCGCCTACCGCGAGTCCGAACCAAATTTCAGCTGGACGACATTTCCTTCATCGCGTATCGCAGCAAGAAAAAGAATTCGGATCGGCAAAACCGAAGTGTCAACCCCGAAGGGCATATCAGATCAGCAGTGGGAAACGACAACACATTGGACTGGTTCATTTGACCACGAGTACTCTGAACCTTCATCTGCCCTTGCAGTCTGGGAATATGACAAACTGGTTATATACTGCGCTTCTCAGTGGCCAAACCATGTTCGAAGCTCAATTTCCGAGGTACTTAAAGTTCCGCAGAAAGACATTCTGATACGGCCAACAGATCTGGGACAAAGCATCGAAGGCAGAATTTGGTTTCCTTCTCTGATTGCCTGTCACGCCGCGTGTGCCGCCCGGCTGTGCAATAAACCGGTTAAAATCCTTTACACGCGAGGCGAAGATTACTGCTTCGCGCCGAAGCAAGCACGCAGCTGCATCTCAATAAGCTCCCTTTCCGACCAGCAGGGGCGCCTGGCCTCATTGGATATTCGCCTAGTCATCAACATTGGGGCATACAATCCATTGGCTGAGGAGCTGCTCGATCACGCGGTGCTTTCTTTGCTTGGAATATATGCCTGCCCTGTTGTCTCCATTGATGCTTTTGCTGTTCAATCAAATGTTATTCCCCTCGGCGCTCTCGGCAATCTTGGTTCAATTCATGGCTTTTTCGCCCTTGACGCTCATTTAAACCATCTTGCCCGGAAATGTCAGAAATCACCAGCGGAAATCAAAGCCATCAATATGATTGCAAAGGGAATGACCGTTCATGGCGATGTTCAGGTTTCATCGGTCATTCCTTTTTCCAAAATTCAGCAAAAGCTCGAAATCATGGCTGACTTCCAGCGTAAACATGCAAGCTATGAAGTTATCAGAAAGCGCGATCCGGCAAGCAGGAAGGGAATCATCCGGGGCATAGCAGGCAGTTTTGGTTATCTGACAGGAGACGCATTTTTAAACATTCCCGAAAAGAATCGATATTCAGTCGAAGTACAGCTTGAAAAAGACCTCACGATTGTCATTAAAACAGAAGCAGCCATTTCATCTGAAAATGCAAGGCTCATGTGGAAAAAAACAGTCAGCGAAATACTGTCTCTGCCTGAACGTTCAATACATGTCATTCAGGAAAGTGTTCACTCAAACAGTAGATGCGGACCAATGGTTGTGTCCCGTGGCGTCTTTGCAATCAACAAACTTATCGAGCGGTCCTGCCGAGCCTTGCAGAAAAAACGCTTCAGAGAAACTCTTCCGCTTACTGTAAAATCGCAGATGCAGTGCAATCCTAGTATTCAATGGACCGAAGATGGATTGTCTGGAAAAGCTTTTGACGCAGCCAGCTGGTGCGGTACAATTATTGAACTGGAAGTTGACGCCATAACCGGACAGGTAAAGCCGCTAACAATTTGGATGGCTGTCGACGCCGGCAGAATCATCAATAAGCCTGTTGCGGAATCCTCTCTGCGGGCTCAGGCTGTCAATGCATTGCGATTATGCCTTCTTGATGATGTGGTGCCGGAAACACTCGACTCGTCCAGCTATCTCGCGAAAAAAAGATTGCCATTCAATGAGATTCCCGATATTGTCATAGAATTTATGGATTCGGACAGAACTTCAGCGCTCGGGATAGGAGAATTGCCGTTTGCAACAATCCCCTCGGCATATTACGGCGCTCTATCGCAGGCGTTGGGGCTCAATTTGCCCTCAATCCCAGCCAGTCCTCATGATGTCATGCGGATATGGGAGGCCACATGACTATTACTTTCCAATTGAATGGCATAACAAAAAACGTAAAAATCCGAAGCGGGGACCGCCTTTCCACCATTTTAACACAGGAACATCCGCCTATTAAAAGCCTTATTCCGGATTGTCTTTCGGGGCATTGCGGAAAGTGCCTCGTTATTATGGACAAACGCCTCGTTTACTCCTGTCTGGTTCCTGCATTCCGTGCCCGTGACGCTGAAATCACGACTATAGAAGGTTTGTCCGATTCCGATGATATCCGCGATATCCAAAAAGGTTTCCAGGAAGCCCACTGTCATCCCTGCAATTTCTGCAAAAACGCCAAAACTCTTGTCATCTGGGATTTGCTCAATCGTATTGCGCTCCCCAACGAAAGCCAGATCGAAGAGAGTCTGTCAGTTGTTTCCTGCTCATGCACTGACCCCGTCAGTCTCAAAAAAGCGGTTTTTCTCGCTGCCGATTTGAAAAATCGGAGGAAATACCATCGTGCTGATAAGTGAAATCCATTATCCCGCTTCGGTAAATGACGCGCTGGCTCTGCTTGATGAACAGCCGGAGACAATTCTGCTGGCTGGCGGAACAGAAATCGCTGGAGCCCAGGTGTCGCGTTTTCTTCAGTTTCCTCAATCAATCGCTTGCATCGCTAAAATTCCCGAACTAAAAAAAACCACCAGAACAGAGCAATTTATGGAGTTTGGAAGCTGTACCAGCTTAACAGGTCTTCTTTCGCTCGGACCGGGAATTCTGCCCCACCCTCTTGCACAAGCTATCCAATCTATTGGCAACCCTACAATCAGAAACATTGCGACTTTAGGCGGGAACCTGGCCTCAAGACGGCAATTCATGGATCTTTGGCCTTTTCTTGTCTGCATGGACGCTCAGGTAGAAATAAGGAATCGAACAAACTCGCATTGGGCTAACCTATTTTATCTGGCTGATAGCAGCAGCAAACCTTTTTTCCCAGAAAAAAGTATACTGACTAGGGTGAGAATCCCGCTTGTCGAATATAGCAATGTTTTTTATAGAAAAATCGGCGGCCAGGGCTTTCCACATCATGAGTCGGCGGTCTTTGTCTGCATGGCAGAGATCCAGCAGAATAAAATTGAGAGTTTCCGGCTTGTTTTTTCCGGCACCAGGGTGTTCAGATTGCAGGAAGTCGAGCTATCCCTGTTTGCCAAGAAAATCACCAATAATTCCAGAGAGTTGGCTTTTGCGCGCCAGGAATATATCCGCGAATTTTCTCGCAGCGGTTTTTTAAAACCGGCCATTTTCTCATCTCTGGTAACCGACGCATTCGAAACCTTGTTTGGAGCAAGCATGTGAGCGCAAAAGGAAAACTCTTGCTTCTTCCCGCACCGCTTCAGCCATACAGCAGAGATGCCTGGACGCTGGCCAACCTCGAATCTTCGCTTCCTGCCCGCGCGCTTTTTGAATATCGAAGATTATCCACGTTCATCACTGAATCCTCAAAGACTGCGTACCGGCTTCTGTCAGCGATCAGACCAAATGAGGATCTTGCCAGCCTGTCAATCAACATACTCGATGAGCATAGCAAGGAAGAGGATATTTTCAATTTTATCAGGCTTTTAGAAAACGGCGAAGATGCAGGCTTTTTTTCAGAAGCAGGACTTCCGTGCATCGCTGATCCCGGAGCAGCCCTCACAGCTGCAGCACATAAAAAGAATATCACCGTCGTACCGATTTCCGGACCATCCTCGATTATTTTAGCGCTTATTGCCTCTGGACTTGACGCGCAGCGGTTCAGCTTTTTAGGGTATCTTCCTCAGGAATCAGTACAGCGAAAGCATGTAATCCGCCGTATTGGTCAGGATACAGCAAAAGATCGAATAACCCGACTCTTTATTGAAACACCATACCGAAATCGCGCCCTGATTCAGGATCTTTTGCGCTTTCTGCCCGGAGATATGCATTTTTGCTTTGCAGCCAACCTTGACACTTCTGAACAGCTTATCATCAGCCAGTCGGTTGACCAGTGGAAAACGTTTACAGTCACCATGCCGGCAAAGGTACCGGCGGTTTTCGTCATCGGTTATCCCGCCACCATAAAGCCGGTAAACACCGTCTGAATCTTATAGCAATGATGCAAGGCGCTCTCGGATAAATTCGCTCTTTTCCCGCAATCCGATTGCCTTAGTCATCAGGATTATCGCATTGGGTTTTTCAGGATCGAGGCGAATCCGTCCATTGGATTCCTTAATGAGACGGACCAGCCGTTCGACTGAAATCTTGGAAACCTTGGAGAATTCGACATGAACCATACCCTTCTTTTCACGCAAAGAGGCAACTGACAACTTTCTGCATATAACTCTGATCTCAGCAAGGGACAGCAAGGACTGCACTTCCTCAGGCATCGGCCCGAAGCGGTTTTCCATTTCTTCCTGCAAGGCATCAAGTTCATGCTGACGGCTGACTGAAGCTATTTTCTTGTAAATTTCCATTTTCAGCATCGGCTGATTGATATAGTCTTCTGGAATGAAGCCAGAATATTCAAGTTCCAGATATGGCTCTTCTTCAGGTTCAAAGCCTGAAAGCGCGTTGACCGCGTCATCCAGCAGTTTTAAGTACATATCAAAGCCTACGGAATAGATATCGCCTGACTGCTCACGGCCAAGCAGGTTGCCGGCACCTCGCACTTCGAGATCTTTCATGGCAATCTTGAAACCGGAACCCAGTTCCGTGAAGTCTGAGATGATCTGCAGCCGTTTCATTGCTATTTCGGTTAAAGCGCGCTTATCCGGATAGAGAAGATAGGCATACGCCTGCCTGTCAGAGCGTCCGACTCTGCCTCGCAGCTGGTAGAGCTGGGATACGCCATACATATCCGCCCTGTCGATGATAATGGTGTTGACATTAGGTATATCGATGCCATTCTCAATAATTGTTGTCGAAACAAGGACATGGAACGCACCATGGATAAACCGGTGCATGATGTCTTCAAGCTCCCGCGGCTCCATCTGCCCATGAGCCGACTCGGTGAGCACTTCAGGAACAATTGTTCTTAAAAAAGCCTCCACCTCCTGAAGGCTTTCTATCCGATTATGAAGATAGAAGACCTGTCCGCCTCGTTCTATTTCATTCCTGATAGCACGCGCAACAACTTCTGGCTTGTACTCTTCTACAAAGGTTTCAATAGGCTGACGTTCAGCGGGAGGTGTCTGCAAAATGGACATGTCGCGGATTTTCAGCAAGGACATGTGCAGGGTGCGGGGAATCGGTGTCGCGGTTAGAGTCAGGCAGTCTATCCCCGCCTTCATCTCCTTGAGGCGTTCCTTGTCTTTGACGCCGAAGCGCTGCTCCTCGTCGATGACGAGCAAACCGAGATCCTTGAAAACAACATCTTTCTGCAGAATTCTATGTGTTCCCACTACCATATCGATGCTGCCGTCAGCAAGGCCTTTCAGTACTTTCTTCTGCACCTTTGGCGCTACGAGACGGGATAACATGGCTGTCGTCACTGGATACTGCTCGATCCGCTCTTTGAAATTCTCATAATGCTGCTCAGCAAGGATTGTCGTAGGTGCCAGAAAAGCCACTTGCTTGCCTGCCGCAATAGCCTTAAAACAGGCGCGGAGGGCAATCTCCGTTTTCCCATACCCCACATCGCCGCACACGAGCCTGTCCATGGGCCGGGGAGATTCCATATCCTTTTTGATTTCATCAATGCATCGAAGCTGATCGATAGTTTCATCGTAGGGAAAAGAAGCTTCAAAAGCAGTCTGCCATTCATTGTCCCGCGGGAAGGCGTAGCCTCTCGCCGCTTTCCTCCGGGCATAAATTCGTATGAGGCGTTCAGCCAGTTCTTCGACGCTTTTCCTAACTTTTTTCTTTCTGTTTTCCCAGGACTTTGAGCCAAGGGAATCAAGACGCGGAGCTTCACCTTCATTACCGATATATCGCTGGACAAGATTTGCCTGTTCTATTGGTACAAACACTGTTTCCGCATCGGCATAGGCGATTTTTATATAATCCCGCTCGTTGCCAAGCACCTTCATCCGCTCGATGCTCAGAAACTTGCCGATGCCGTAATTGACATGGACAATAAAATCCCCCGGTGCCAGTTCGACAAAATTCTCGATAGCGCTGCTCTGAGATGCGGCAAGGCTTTTGGGAGTCCTTTTTTTTCTTCCAAAGATCTCCTGTTCCTGGATAACCCGCAATTTTAAGCCTGGAATAGTAAAACCCGCAGAAAGATCTCCAATCAGAAAAGCACAGTTTTCATTGCTGATGAGGCTTGCAAGGCGCTGGGCTTGGATATCGGTTCCTGCCGCAACATATTGGCGATACCCCGCCTTTTCAAAATTCGAAATATCTTCTTTTAAATAGGCAATATTGCCAAAATACGAATGCCCTGGCTCGGAACCGAGTGACAGCCTTTCCATCTGCGTTTCATCTTTCAGGGCAAAGCTTCGTACAATAGTATGAATTCCGTCAAAATCCGTTCCGAATTCGACAAGGCATCGCTCAGGCGGGGGCACGGCTCCATATCTCAAAGCCTGCCGGTACATGCCTGCATATTCTTTTCTTGCCGATTCCTGCTGGGCGAGAATCCGTTCAATGTTTGCAAACAGGATTATTGTGTCCGAGTCAAAATATTCAGCAACCGAGTGTGGAGAATCAAACGCTGATCCAAACCAGTATTCTTCAGCCTTTCCATCTTCCTGACGCTGTAATGAATCCGCAAGGATATTCATCCTTTCCCTGCATTGCGGATAACCTGAGCCCTTCTCTTGAACACTTTTGAGTGTTTCAGGTTCCCACATGACTTCTTTAATGGGGCGGAGAAGAATCGAATCCAATTTTCCCGAAGCAGTCTGGGTGATGGGATCAAATGCAGTAATTTTTTCAATCATATCGAATTCAAACTGGATTCTGAACGCGGTATTGTCGCCAGGCATGAAAATATCCAGAACTTCACCGCGCAGGGCGTATTCTCCAGGAAGGCTGACACGGGGAACCCGCAGGTAGCCATACTGCGAAAGACGGTCTGCTATACGCTCTGGATCGAATCTGGATAAGCGGTTGAAAACAAGGAGTTTTTCACGCAGATAGTCGCGCGGAGGAACCGGCGTCATATAAGCGCGAGCGCTGGCGATAACCAGAGAAGCCTTGCCATGCAGTAGATCTGCTAGTGTCCTGACACGTTCGCCGAATATGCGCGACCGAACCGATACCGAGCGATACGCCCCGGTCTTCCACCAGGGCAACACATCAGCTTTTGCACCAAAAAAACCAGTATCACGGATAAAGTTTTCTGCATCCTGGTCAGTAGGAACCACGACACAAAGTCTTTTTTTTTCAAAACGGTGAAGCGCTGCAGCCATCATCGCGAGAAATGACAGTTCCGCTTCTTTTATATCTATGGTTTTCTCGCCATTTTCAAGCAAACGACGGAGTGCGGTATAGGGTTCGTAGTGTCTGAGAAAATCAAGAAGTACTTGCGGTTCTTTTTTATTCATCGTATGCTTTCCTGCGTTGCTCAGCTCAGTATATCGGGCTCACAGGTTTTGTTCCAGTAAGGATTTTAAAAATGATAGCCGTTCTAGTTGCCGATGATGATGCATTTTCCCGCCAATTGAGCCATCGGCTCCGATTGCAGGGCTATGACCTCATTCGCTACCGAGATCCGGTTAAGCTTTCGGACAATATCGCAGAGCTCGCTCCTGATCTCGTTATCGTCAATGGGCGGGACTTTCCTCTTCACTGGCAGGTTCTCTCAGCAGAAATCTCGATGCTGGGGATGACAGGTACGACCGTCATTCTCGCATCATCATCCTGTCCGCAAAACTTCAGACAATTCAAAGAACTCAAGATGTCCTGGCTCGAATATACTGGCTCAATTGATAAAAACATGTTCCGTGCATGTCTTGATCAGGCGTCACAAGCGAAGCATATCTCCGTGTCTGACACTGAATGATACTATATTGCTGAAAACTTAAATTTTTTTTGCATATATGCATTTTTTTATGTTGCTATTTTTATCGAATCATGATATTTTTCTTTTATGAGCAGTGATTTAAATTCCCCCTGTGATGAAAGTTATCTTGAGCCATACGCTTCCAAATTCAAAGCCATAGGTCATCCGGTCCGTCTTAAAATTCTCTGTCTCATTGCGCACCAGGATGTTCCCTGTGTCGGAGATATCTGGCGCTGTCTCAACCAGCCGCAGCCAGTCGTATCACAACATCTGGCCATCCTGAAAAAAACCGGCATCGTCGCTTCGGAAGTCGTCAAAACTCGCCGTGTCTATTCCATTAAAGATCCGTTTATTAAATCACTGGTTGAATCCATCATTTGCAATATCGAAGATTCAGCAACAGGCCACGAGGATGAGCGGCAGACACCGACTTCTCCGGTTTAAAATTCCGATTGCGTTACTCGTTTATTATTTCTTCAAGAGCCTGTGAGAATGCCGAGTCGGCTTCCGCAGGCTTTATTTTTTGAGGCTCTCGGTCTTTTCTGAAAATAAGCACATAATCCCCTGCCCCGGTAATGCCGATATCTGCGTTTTTTGCTTCACCCGGCCCATTCACGACACAGCCCATGACAGCGATCGTGATTGGTTTTTGTATTCGGTAGAGGCGTTCACTCCATCTATCAATAAAGGCATGCGTGTCAAAGCTGGCTCGTCCGCATCGCGGGCAGGAAACAATCCGAGCGCCTGCATTCCGTGCTCCTGCGCACGCTAGAATTTCCCTTCCAGCCAGGATTTCCGCTTCCATGCTGTCAGACAGTGAAACCCTGATGGTCGCTCCAATTTTCTCTTGCAGAAGCGGCACCAGTGCCGCGGTATTCCTGATGATGCCGCTGATGAGGGGTCCGGCTTCCGTTACTCCCAGGTGGAGAGGATAGGAGAATCTCGAGGCAAATTCCCGGTTGGCTTTGAGAACTTCGGCGGGTTCATTCAGTTTCATGGAAACGACAATCGTGTGGTAATCGAGCTCTTCAAGAACCTCGATTTCTCGTTCTGCGGCGAGTATGCAGGCATGGGCCGTATCCTTATTGGAACGCAGATCTTCCGGCAGAGAGCCTGCGTTTACACCTATTCGAATTGGGACATCTTTGTCCTTCGCTTTTCTGACAACTTCTTCTACTTTCCACCGCGCCCCGATGTTTCCCGGATTGATACGGATTTTTGCAATCGGGAAATCAAGGCATTTAAGAGCCAGACGCCAGTCAAAATGGATGTCCGCAACAAGCGGGATTGGACTCATTGCAGCAAGCAAACCAAGAGATTCGACACTCCGCTCATCAGGAATGGCGAACCGAAGGATGTCGCATCCAATTTCATGAAGCTGCTTGATTCGCGCAGCCGTTTCCGCAAGCCGGGGATCCGATGTTCCGGAAAACGCGGGCAAAGGTTCTTTCCACATTGTCTGAATGCTGACCGGCCAGCTGCCGCCCATCATGACCGAACCAACTTTGACAGTCTCTGTCTCCATTGTCTTTCCCTTTTTCAAATGCAAACGGCGCAAGACAGTACCGCCTGCGCCGCCAAGATGTCAGTAATAATCCTAAAAATGATTGTATCAGATTGCGCCGAACGTAAACGCCATGACGAACAATGCGACAGTTTCACACAATCCTATGACAATCATGTAGTTGGAGAAGCCTTTTTTAGTCTCGCCGAATGCGTCACAGCTTGCTGCAGCAGCTTGTCCCTGAGCGACTGCTGACATGCCGATGGCAAGACCTCCGGCCATGCCTGCGGCAAGAACAAGTAGCGGGTCCTTGGTTGAAGCAATCATGCGTGACATGAGGATAAAGCCGTAAATCGTCTGGGTTAAGGGAGCTCCTGCAAAAGCGACCAGAAGGAATGATGCCTGCTTATTCGACATATAGGAACGTTTCCAGGACCCGATCGCTGCCTGACCTGCCAGGCCAGCTCCAATCGCCGATCCAACTGCGGAAAAACCGAGAACACATGCGGCGCCAATCATTGCGATGTTCATAATTCTTTCTCCTGTTCATTTATATTCTCGGCGATCTCACCGAGAGGTTCGTATTTATATCCTGACCATTCCATACCGAGATGGCTGGAAAACTCGAGTACATTCAGACGGATTCCGTGGACAACCACACTCAACACCGTCATTACAATATTGAGGGCATGTCCTACGAAAAGAAGGACAAGCCCCATCACTGCTCCAATAATGAAGGATATGATCCGGCCTGATGGGCCGAACATTCCCACAACCATTCCATTGACTGTCTGGGAAATCGCCAAACCAGCAAGACCGACAGCCCAGAGACGGATGTACGATGTGATATCGGCAAAAACACTGACCGTCCCCAAAAAGGTAGGTATAATGCCTTTAAGCCCTTCAATCAAGCTTCCCACAAGTGATCCGTTCCAGTTCCCAAAGAGAAAAACCAAGAAGAATCCGCCGCCGATCAAGACAAGCGCCCAGTCCTGCAGGGGAAAACGCCGGGAGTCGATTACAAGATTCAAAACTGCATTGAACATTCCTACAACCATCAACAGAGATCCCAGCTGGGCGAGAAACTTTGGGTTTGGAAAATCCCGCTTGATATTCTTGATATGCGCGATGGAAAGCTGAAGTGTTCCGAGGATAAAACAAAAAATCTTGACGTTTGTGCCTGCATTGGGATTGTTGCTGCTAATTGCAGGGATAGAAAGTTTTTGAAGCAGCGAAGGCAGGGTTTCATAGGGAATGGCAAACCATGAAGCGGTTGCGAAACCCCAGGCAATTGTTACCGCAGACAGGACAAAGAGCAGTTTCAGTGAATCTCCAACCGGAGCTTTTTGAGCCCGTGTTCTTAGGAGCATGAACAGCGCCAGGCCTAAAAGAAGCATGCCATAACCGCCGTCGCCGAAGATCATTGCGAAAAAGAGAGAGAAGAAGACGAGGAAATACGCGCTGATATCATATTCGCGATAATTGGGGACAGTTCCGAGAAAATCAAAAACTGGCTGAATGATTTTGACAGCCGGCGGGTTTTCAATTTTTGTCGGCGGTGTTTCTTCATCCGACGGATCATCAACAAGAAGCGCCCATTTTCGCTTTTTCGCTTCTTTTTTAAGCTTTTCTGATTCCCTGGCTGGCACATAGCCGGAAAAATAGGCAAGCTGCTCCTCACGCGGCATGCCCGAACGAAGTGACTCGATTTTTATTTCAGCGTCGATTATGCGGATTTCCTGCTCAACCCTCGCAATGCTTTTTGATAGCTCTCTCAGGTCTGCTTCGGCTTTTGCGCTTTTTTCTTTTTCCTGAGCGATCCGATTCTGAAGCGTTGCTGCGTTCTCCTCAGGAACGTGGAACTCCATGAAGCTTGCTGGCACGTCTTCATTGCTAAAAACCGCAATTCGAACTTTACCCTTTGGGGCAGCAAGTCTCAGGTATTCAACGGAAGAAGATAATTCGGAAAGGTTTTTTTCAAGCCCTTCAAAGAGTCTGATATGAATTCGATCTGTTTTTAAACGCTGAAACAGATCAGGTGAAAATTCGCCCCAGCTTCGGATTCTCTCAAGCTCTTTTTCAGCATCGGCAATCGTGTCCCGCGAAGAATTAATCAAGGCATTGGCTTCGATAGCACGGGAGATCAGCTCTTTGGTTGAAAGCTGCGACACTGCTTCAGTTTTTTGTTTTTTATTTCGATATGAAGCGAGAATGATTTTCGCCAGCTCCGCATCTTTTTTACGCTGCTCAAGATTCTGGAAGTGCTGTCCTGCTCCAGCGAGCGGCTCAATGTGGGCGATACCGAGTTTTCTCAGATAGTGCGGAGCAGAATCTATATCATGGCTGGTGACAACGATGGTAAACCGTTTCATTGGAGCAATCATTCACGGCCTCCCACTTTGTTCTTCGCAATCTTGCCGCGCACAACCTGAGCTGTCTGCTGATCACCGAGATAGATACTGATTCGTTTGATGTCTGCAAGCGTTTCAGGAATTTTAACCTTTTCAAAGAGGTTAACCCGTTGTGTCGTCGTTCTCAGTTCGGACATGAGCAAATCCTTCTGCTTCTCCACAACCGAGTATTCCACATCGACGGACAGAACGTTTTTCATCAGTTCAAGCGCCTTGTCAACCCAAAGCGGTGTCAGGAACAAATCATATTCAGAAAGATCAAATTCAACACTCTCAAAGACAGGGATAGTAACACCGGCTATGTTGCCTTCAGAGACTATAGTCTTCTTTATATTTAATAGCGGCATTCCGTTCTGGTCATGCGTGTATTGCGGCTCGGAAAAAACAGCGATCCAGGCTTCAAAGGCTTTCTCAAAAGCAGCTTTTTGAGCGAGCAGCTGTTCAAGCCGCGCTTCCACCCCGCGAATTTCCATCTGTAACTGCTGTTTTTTAAGCTGAAGTGTCGGAAGATAGCGCCGATACATTTTCAGCGCGTCTTTTTTCTTCTTCAGCTCGTTTTTTGTCAGCTTGATCTTTGCCATTGTATTTGCTCCAGGGCTTTATTGAGCCTGGGATTTCAGAGCACCTTCCCTAGCCGGCCAGAATTTCTGAATGAGCTCGGAACGCAGACCCGTTTCACGGGGTTCAAAGCATGCTGCAAGAATCTCCCATCCTTCATCCAGCGCCTTCTCCAGGGGGACATTGACCGAAAGATCCATCATTCGCGATTCAAAAAGCTCGCCGTATTTCAGCAGTTTTTTGTCCCAACTGGTCATCTGGAAGCCCATGGACTTCTTTTCCAGCGTATCACGATAGGAGGCGAACAGCTTGATCATGCCATCCATGATGGCGCGGTGATCTTCACGAGTTTTCCCGTTAACCATCTGTTTCAGTCGTGAAAGGGAGCCGAAAGGTTCGATATGGCCGCCTCGGAGGTAGAATTGTCCTTCAGTGATATAGCCTGTGTTGTCTGGGATGGGATGGGTAACATCATCACCCGGCATAGTTGTAACTGCAAGAATGGTTATAGAGCCCGCGTCAGAGAAGTCAACCGCTTTTTCATAGCGGGAAGCCAGCTGTGAGTACAGGTCGCCGGGATAGCCGCGGTTTGAAGGCACCTGCTCCTGCGTAATGGCGATTTCCTTCATAGAATCAGCAAAGTTGGTCATGTCGGTGAGCAGAACAAGCACATTCTTACCTTTAAGCGCAAAGCGTTCAGCGACAGCGAGGCTTATATCGGGAACCATCAGACATTCGACTGTCGGATCGGCTGCGGTATGGACAAACATAATGGTTTTGGAAAGCGCTCCGCCCTCTTCGAGCGTGTCCCTGAAGAAGAGATAGTCATCAAATTTCAGGCCCATGCCGCCAAGGATGATGAGGTCAACTTCCGCCTGCATGGCGATGCGGGCGAGCAGCTGGTTATAGGGTTCGCCGGAAACCGAAAAAATCGGCAGTTTCTGGCTTTTGACCAAGGTATTGAAGAGGTCGATCATAGGAATGCCGGTGCGGATCATTTCGCGGGGAATGATTCGCTTATAGGGGTTGACCGAGGGGCCTGCAATGGTAATCAGATGATCTTTCAGTGCGGGGCCTGAGTCTCGAGGCTCACCGGCGCCGTCAAAAATTCGCCCCAGGAGATTATCGGAAAAACTGACCTGCATGGGATGACCGAGGAACCGCACCTCGTCACCGGTTGAAACGCCTCGTCCGCCGGCGAAAACCTGCAGAAACACGAGGTCTTTATCCAATCGGATTGTCTCAGCGAGCGATGTCCCATATCGCGTCGATACTTCGGCAAGCTCGCCATAGGCAATGTTTTCAGCTCTGACTGAAATAACGTTCCCGGTGATGGATTCTATTCGTGAATATATCTTGTTCATGACTTACTCCAGAAGGGACAGAACTGCTTTCGCACCGTGCTGCAGCACCGGCTTTTTCGATTCGAGGGCTTTTTCGATTTTGTCCAGGAATTGCTGATAGAGATCAGAATCTTGGGCTGTGCCGTTCAGATCGATGAAAAGCTGCCGCAGTTCGTAGAACCAGGAACGGGCTTCTTCTTTATTGCTGAACTCGAGCCTGGAACCGAGAATGCGGATGATGAGCGTAAACATTGTTTTCTGGCGTTCAGGGCTGACAGCTGCGTCAACTGGATCGAAAGAGTTCTGCTGGAGATAGACAGCATCGAGAAATTCGCCTTTGAGATAGATGACATAATCATCAAGGCTGGTTCCTTCTTCTCCGACTACTTTCATCATCGCGCCGACTTCCGAACTCCGCTCCAGGTAATGATGGGCATATGAGACAGCTTTTTCAGGCAGAATTCCAGGGTATTTCGACCAGGAGTCCAAAGGATGGATCGCGGGGTATTTTCGCGCGTCGGACCGCTCGCGGGAAAGCCCGTGGAAGGCGCCGACAACTTTCAGTGTAGCCTGGGTTACAGGCTCTTCAAAGTTCCCGCCTGCTGGAGAAACGGTTCCGCCGATGGTAACCGAGCCTTTCTTTCCATTGTAAAGCTTGACAATACCCGCGCGTTCATAGAACGCGGCAATAACTGATTCAAGATAGGCTGGAAAAGCTTCTTCACCGGGAATTTCTTCAAGGCGACCTGACATTTCCCGCATTGCCTGTGCCCACCGCGAGGTCGAATCAGCCAGCAGGAGAACATCCAGGCCCATCTGCCGGTAATATTCGGCGAGGGTTACCGCGGTATACACTGAAGCCTCACGGGCTGCGACCGGCATACTTGAGGTGTTGCAGATTATTATTGTTCTCTCCATTAGAGAGCGGCCAGTTCTTGGGTCAATGATTTCCGGGAATTCCTGCAGGGTTTCCACAACTTCGCCGGCGCGTTCGCCGCAAGCAGCGATTATGACAATATCAACATCGGCATTGCGGCTCGTAACCTGCTGAAGTACTGTTTTACCAGCGCCGAATGGGCCAGGAATACAATAGGTGCCGCCTTTCGCGACAGGGAAGAATGTGTCGATGATGCGGGTTTTAGTGACCATCGGCTGCGTAGGTTTCAGCCGTTCGGCATAGCAGTCGACCGCTCGTTTGACCGGCCAGAAGAATGTCATCGTGAGGCTTTTGCGATTCCCGCGGCTGTCTTCTACTACCGCTATTTCCTCGTCGATCGTGTAGTCCCCTTCGGGAGCAATGCTGGCAACCGTATAATCGCCAAACATGTTGAAAGGAACCATGATGGAATGGATAAAATTCCGTTCCGGAACAGTCCCCAGGGTATATCCGCGTCTCACCACATCGCCTGGTTTTGCCGCAGGTGTGAATCTCCACTTGATGCTGCGGTTCAGCGCTTTCAGATATATGCCCGGCTCCAGGAAATAGCCGGTTTTCTCAGCAATTTCGGGGAGCGGGTTCTGAAGTCCGTCATAAATCTGCCCGAGCAAGCCAGGACCCAGTTCAACGGAGAGCATTTCTCCGGAAAAACTTACTGAATCCCCTATCCGGATTCCTTTTGTAATTTCAAAAACCTGGACCTGGACTTCCGATCCTCGGATCCTGATCACTTCGCTTTTCAGTTGGCGGCCGCCTGATAGTATGTAGGCGACTTCATTCATTGAAACCACGCCTTCGACATGGACGGAAACCATGTTGCCGTTGACTGCTATGACATGACCGTTCGTCTGGATCATTCTTCATCTCCCGGGGAATAGGCGTCCCTCGAGGCTGCCTATTCCATTATTTCTTTATACAATCTGGAATACTCGAGTATTCCTCTTTCTTTTTCCAGGTTTTTCAATCGGTTGACGATACCGAGCTTGATTCTGTAGGCAATTATTGAATCCAAATCGAAGGAAGAAAGCGCAGAATATCGCTCAACAGCGAGCCAGCGTTCATGCTCGGCTGCAAGTTCCGCTTCAAGCGGATCCTGGCACGTGAAGCAGGACTGAGCAGCAGCGGCTGCCTCGTCTTTGCAAGGCCCTTGCCGAAGATATTGTTCTTCATCGATGCCGGCTTTTCTGGATCGAAGGCGCGCGAGCTCGTTTCTGAAAGCCCGCTCCCAAGCGCGATAGTCAGCAAGAAGCCGTGAGTTGTATGTTTTTTCTTTCGCGCCTATGTCGGATATATCCAAGCATGTTTCAAGTTCGGCAAAGTCTGAAGGAGAAAGCGCCTGTCTTGCCATCTCCATGAATTGCTCATCGGTCATGGGCGAGGCAGAACCGAACATCAAACCAGGGAGTGTAGCGGGGAAATACCAGTATCGGCTCACAGATTCCGGCTCCCTTTGACTGACTCATTGACAATCTCGGAAAGGCGGGCGTTCAGACGCGCTGAGATAATCGCAGCGACAGCTTCAGCAGAAAAATCGTACTGTATAGTGCTATCCTTACCTGAAACACGGAAACCGGCGTCTATGCCTGGGAACACCTTGAATTCAACTCCCCGTGACAGCTCTTTGCTCATTCGGACTGAGAGGGCCTGATCAAGGCTTGCCTGCACTTTTTCAGGAACCGAAACAATAAAATCACCATTCAAATTCTTCGCCATTTCTTTAAGAATTTCAGGAAGAATTTTCTGAACAAAATTGGCATCAAAGGCTTCACCGGTTGAAGCGACAATCAAATTATCGAAGAAGGTCTGAACACTCTCTTTGAGAGCCAGGAGCGTGTCCCTGGAAGCTTGCGCCAGCGCGACGCGTGAGGCATTTTCCATGTTCTGGATACGCAGCCGGGCAGCTTCTTCGCTTCCCGAAGCCGCTTTTTCAGCATCTTCCAAAAGGGCTGCTGCCTTTGCTTCAGCTTCAGCGATGATTCTGCCAGCTTCAGCCTTTGCAGAATCAATTCCTTCGGATTTAATCCGTTCCAGAAGTTCCTGAACCTGTAGTTCCATGATAGTATCCTTGTTTCAATTCATACTGACGGCGCGCCTTGGCGAAACTCAGAGCGTCCAATCTTCGATATTTATAGTATCGATTCAGGCTAAGGTCAATCACTACCCATCTAGCCGAGTATCTAAAATGCAATCATGGTATTGACACTCAAGCCTGTTGGACGTTAATAATATGCCTGTTCGCGACCGTCGTATAACGGCTATTACCCCAGCCTTCCAAGCTGGAGACGTGGGTTCGACTCCCATCGGTCGCTTTACTTTTCTCAATACCGCTGCATATTATTAGGAACGAATCATTCCTCGCTTGCAAGAGATGGCACTGATAGCCACCTTTTTTCTTTCCAGCTCTGCATGCCGAGTTCCGCAAGCTGCACGCCTTTTGCTCCTTCCCGCAGTGTCCAGGGAAACGGCTCATCCTGAGCGACATGCAGCAGGAATTTTTCCCATTGAACTTTAAACGCGTTATCGTAGTGCTGTCGATCCGGCATTCGTGCCCAGTTTTCAAAATAATCAATACTGCTGGGAATATCAGGATTCCATACTGGCTTGGGTGTCATGGCTTCATCCTGAATAAAACATTCTCGTAGACCAGCCACAGCTGACCCCCTGGTTCCGTCCAACTGGATCACAAGCAAATCATCACGCCTGACACGGACATCCCACGAGCTATTGAATTGGCATACTATTCCATTATCCAGCATAAATGTACCATATGCCGCATCTTCCGCTGTTGCTGCATATTGCCGGCCGTTTTCATCGACACGCTTGTCAATATGGATAGCTCCAATCGCGGAAAGAGCGTCAATCTTTCCAAAGAGATTCTCAATGACATACTGCCAATGGCAGAACATGTCCATGATAATACCGCCGCCATCTTCCTTCCTGTAATTCCATGACGGACGCTGGGCAGGTTGCGAAAATCCATCAAAAACCCAATAGCCGAACTCCCCGCGCACCGAAAGAATTCTGCCGAAAAAGCCTGTGTCTGCAAGGTATTTGAGTTTTCGCAAGCCTGGAAGCCAAAGCTTGTCCTGAACCACCCCATTCTTCAGCCCCAGCTTTTCAGCCATTGACGCAAGCTGCAGAGCTTCCCTGGTACTCCCGGCAGTAGGTTTTTCGCAATAAACCGCTTTGCCGGCTTTCATGGCTTTTTGCAATGCTTCAGGGCGAAGGTTGGTCACCTGGGCATCAAAATAGACTTTATAATAGGGATCAGAAAGCGCGGTATCAAGCTGGGTTGAATACTTCGAAATTCCGTACGTGTCAGCGAGTTTTTTAAGTTTGCCTTCATCCCTGCCACACAATATTGGCTCAGGGACAAGATAATTCCCGTCTGCGAGACGGATACCGCCTTGTTTTCGTATCGCCATGATTGAACGTTCCAGATGCTGATTGGTGCCCATTCTGCCTGTGACGCCATTCATGATTATTCCGATAGTTGTCTCTTTCATACATGCTCCTCATAAGCTTTGACTATCATTGACAAATACTGATCTTGATCCATGCTCCAATAACGGTTTGAAAAGATTTCCACTTCATTGAATCCGGAGAAGCCGGCTTTTTGGACCCACTGTCTGATAGTTCGGATTGGGATGCACCCTTCTCCCATGAGCCCGCGATCATTCAACATGTCCAATGTAGGTGTCTTCCAGTCACAGACGTGAAAGGCGAAAATCGAATTTGATTCTCCAGCCTTCTCAATCTGGTATTCGAGATCTGGATCCCACCAAACATGATACACATCCACGGCAATACCAAGGCTTTTGCTATCGAATTTAATACACAGCTCATGCGCCTGCCTGATTGTTACGATGGCACTGCGTGCATCAGCATACATGGGATGCAGCGGCTCAATGGCAAGCTTTATATGCTTATCTTCTGCATAAGGAAGAATCTGGGCAATGCCTTCTTCTATCTGCTTTCGCGCCTCCTGGAGCGGAATACCGGGATCAGCTCCGCAAACTAATACTATCAGAGGAGCGCCAATCGCTGTCGCAGTATCGATAAGCTGCTTGTTTTCTTCAACCTTTTTCATCCGTTGAGCCAGGCTGGACGCAGGGAAAAACCCTCCGCGAACCAACGAGACAACTTTCAGCCCAGAAGTTTCAAGCAATGAGCGGGCTTCCGGCAGCGTAAAGCCTTCCAGCGATTCCTTCCATACAGAGACACCCGTAATGCCAGCTTGTGCGTATTTCTCCAATGCAGTATCAAGCTTCCAAGGCTTCGTTGTTATTGTGTGGATAGCCATATCTGCAAGATCGCGCATCAGTCCGCCTCCAAAATGCCATCAAAAAAGCGTGATGGATTGATGCCGGAATTCATCTGTTGAATACATCGAGCCAGTTCCAGAATATGATAATCTCCCCACATGCAAGATTCGCCAGCTGGCAAAGAGGATTTGCTCGATGGGTTGTCCCAATTGTTGGGAACATGATACACCGCATGCAGGAGCAATCCTTCATGCTGTTCATCCAAGGATAGATATTCATCGGAGAACAAGGTTTGTGATATGGTGATTGCACATCCAAGATATTTTTCAGCGTCAGCAAGCTGCCGCTCTTTTAAAAACAGTCCAAGCCGAAGCAAGCCTTGGGCGGCAATAGCAGCTGCAGATGAATCGACTGGTTCCCAAGGGTTATAGGGGTCTGGATTTTTTATGAGATAATCGCCCAGCTTATGGAGATTCGGAGCTCCGGTATCCCAGTACGGGATGCCGTTCGGCGCTGTGTTCTCAATAAAATAATCAGCGCATGCTCGAGTGACCTCCGTAAACCGTTGAATAATCTCGGTCTTTGTCTTTACGAAAGGAAGTTCGAGCGATTGAATGGCATCTTCGTGAAGCATAGAAACAAACTCGAGTTCTTCGGCAAAACCGAGAATGATCCATGCCAATGCCCGGGTCCATGTAGTAAAAGCTGAATAGCCTTGCTGAGAAGAAGGGCATCTATAACTTCCATTCACCGGGTTGAAAATCGCCTCATGGGCTACCCGCCCTCTGACATCCCAGCGATCTCGCCCTTTCCCTTCAAACACAATATATCGGGCGGTTGTTTCGGCATGGGCCAGCAATCGTTCTAAAAGATTTATTGTCTCATCCTGCTCAGCTTTGAGGTAATGCCCCGCAAGATGACTTGCGCCAAGCACTCTGAGCGACCGAATTGTATCCGCGAAAAGAGAATGAGGTCCGTTGAACGAGTAAATATAACCTAGTTTCTCATGAAGGCTTGTCCATCTGCTGGCCTGCACTGCACCCGATAGTTTGATTGCAAGCAGATAATATTCTTTCTCCCATGCATCCGCATCTATCAAACCTGTGCGCGACAGCCTGAGGAGGTTCCCGTAGGTACTCATGATGTTGAATCCATGGTCATGAACTCCTGTGTGGCTGACATGAATCGCCATTTTTTCACGGGTTTTCCTGCGGGCGTACATGAGAAGCCGGGGATCATGAGTTGATTCATAGACAAGAATCGCATTGCCGTATTGAAATCCTTCAGTCCAATCTGTCCACCCGCGCTGAGTATAGATGCCGTTGACAGTATAGACTGGGGCTCCCTGAATACCTTCCCACCGTCCGGCCAGGTTCAATGTTTTCACTCCGGCCATTTCAAAAAAACGCCGGATTTTTTCTTTTAAATGTAAAAAGTCATGATTCGAGGAAATTGAAATCATCGCTCCCCCTAAAGCCGAGATATATGAAAACCGCCATCAACATGGATAACGCTTCCGGTAGAAAAACCAAAGTTCCCTGATGCCAAAGCAGCAACTGCTTTTCCGACATCCTCGGGTATTCCCCACCGCTTTTGCGGGACCAACCCCTGGCTGATACGCAGTTCATAGGTATCATGCACGGCTCTCGTCATATCGGTATCCATGATGCCTGGTCTGATTTCAAAAACCTGCACTCCTGATTCTGCCAACCGCGCAGCCCAAAGTTTTGCTGCCATGGCAAGTCCGGCTTTCGAAATGCAGTATTCTCCTCTGCCCGTTGAAGCTGTCTCCGCGGAAATGGACGTTACAAAGATGATTATTTTGCAATTCTTTTCAGATTGAGTTGCTTCAAAATCGCTTGCTTTTTCCATCCACCGCTGCGCAAGATATTGTGTTAGAAAATATGGCCCCTCCAGGTTGACTGACAGCAATTTTTCAAAACTTTCTTCAGAAGCAATCAAGATATCAGCGCGTTTGTCCGGCGCGCGGCCGGCATTGTTTACCAGCACATCGATTGACCCCATTGCTTCAAGGACAGCATCGATCAGGCGATGCCGATCTTTTTTGCTTGATATGTCCGCTTTGAATATTTCAAACTTCTGCAGTGAATTAATTTTGCTTATTCCGCAGAGACGCAGCGTTTCGAACGCCGCATCCTTGTTTTCGGAATAGTGTATTGCTACGGAATACCCATTTCTTGAAAGCTCCAATGCAATACCTCGGCCTAGGCCCCTGCTTGAGCCGGTTACAAGAGCTATCCGCGGACTTATCGTCATCGTATTCATTCCATCCATGACATCAAGCATGCTTCCTTGCACTGCAGTTGTCAAGAAACCACCTTGCTCACGTTGAAAATATTTTTCTCAAGATGGTAAATATTTTCCTTGACAGCGAATATTCACGGCTCCTATACTTCTTTTTATCTAAGTATTTTGAAGGAGGCATTCTATGAGAAGGACAGCAGGCTCTTTGCTCATCGCGATTCTCGCACTGTGTATAATCACCGTTGGTGTCAGCGCACAGGCAACATGGAAACCCAATAAGCCGATTACTATTATCGTGCCGTGGGGAGCTGGAGGCTCAACTGATCAGATTACCCGCATAACCGCAGCTGAACTTGAAACAGCTCTTGGCCAGAAGATAGTCATCGTAAACCAGCCTGGCGCTTCCGGTTCAGTCGGAACGAAGAATACGCTTGACGCTAAAAAGGATGGCTACACATGGACAGCTGGTGCGGCTGCGGATCTTGCTACCTATAAAGTGCAAGGCATGCTCGATACCGATATCCGAACAGACTGGCACATTTTCCTGAGTGTAGCAAATGTCAGCATTGTCGGAGTCAACGCCAACACACCGTACAAAACCATCGATGAACTGCTCGCCGCATTCAAGGCCAAACCGGGACAGATTGCGGTCGCGACAGCAGGCCAGAGCTCAGCCGGCCATATCGGGATAGAAATGATCAGAAAATTCACAGGTATTGAATACAAACACGTTACCTATGATGGCGGCAACCCGGCAGTTATTGCGACTGTTTCCGGAGAAGCGCAGGTTACTACCCAGCTGGCTGTTGAACAGGCAGACATGATCCGAGGAAAGAAAATCCGTCCTCTCGCAGTTCTGTCCGATAAACCGCTCTATCTTGAAGGTTATGGAGAAATCGCCCCAATCACGAACTGGATTAAGGATTTCAAGAGCGGTCCGAATTATTTCGGAATTTTCATTCCAAAGGGTGTACCGCAGGAAGTGATCGACACGGTCAGCGCTCTGTGGGAAAAAATCATTTTCAATTCACAGAAAATAAAAGAATACGCGCGCAGCCGCGGCGCATTGTTCGCGCCATCCTACGGACAGACAGCTCAAGATCGAGCTTTCAGCTATTACCAACCGGTTGCCTGGCTCTATTATGAAGCAGGCAAAGCAAAAGTCTCGCCGGACACTGTTGGAATACCGAAACCATAGCAGCAACCAGGGGCTGCCGCTTTTCCAGCAGCCCCTACTCAATTCTTTCGGAGAAACATCATGCAGGAAAAAACCATGGTGAAGAGCGATTTTTTCGCTTCAATCATCCTTATCGTGTTTGGTATTCTGATAGTAGCGATTTCACTCTCGATGCCGACCATGGCGGAAAAAGAGGCAACTATCTACTCCGCACCAGGCCTAGTGCCTGCATTTATTGGAGCGGTGCTCGCAGTATTGAGTTTTTTCATGCTAATACGTTCTGTAGCCCGCATAAAAAAAACAGGGCTCCCTTTGCTGCCAACTAAATCATCGTTTTCTAATTTCTTCCGTGATGTCGCGACACGGAGAATCATAATTACACTGGCTCTCTGCCTTGGATATGCGCTGCTGCTCGGGAAAATCTGGTTTCCCGCGCTTACGGTAATCTATATTTTCCTTTTTATTGTCGCATTTGAATTTGATTGGCAAAAAAGCTTTCAATCACAGTTAAAGAAAATCTTTATCGCTTTCATTATCGCAGTAGTGGCGACAGCTGTAATTGCTGGAACATTTCGTTATGTGTTCCTCGTGAATCTGCCATAAGGAGCAATCAATGCTACAAGGCCTGCAAATGTTTTCAAACGCGCTCCTTGGTTTTCTCAATCCTCGCTCTTTATTTGACGCATTATGGGCGACACAGCTTGGCATAATCATCGGGATGCTGCCTGGTTTGACAGCTACCATGGGTGTAGCTTTGCTCACAACCCTTACCTTCAGCATGGCTCCCAATAACGCTATTCTCATTCTCATTTGCATGTATATCGGAGCTATTTATGGCGGCAGCAGAAGCGCCATCCTGCTCAACATCCCCGGTACACCAGCGAACGCTGCAACAACAGTAGATGGATACCCGCTTGCAAAGCAAGGAAGGGCTGGAGAAGCGATCGGTATTGCCACAACAGGCTCATTTCTTGGTTCTGTCATCGGAATGCTCGCTCTCGCTATTTTTACACCGCTAATCGGCTCAGTTGCCTTGAGCTTTCAATCATTCGAATTTGTCTGGTTCTCTATCTTTGGCATCATCATCTGCGGCAATCTGACTGCGCCGAAGGATCCGCTCAAAGGATGGATTTCAGGCTTTCTCGGTCTCTTTATTGCCATGATCGGTATGGAAGGAATCCATGCCTATGTGCGTTTTTCTTTTGGCAATACCGATCTCTCTGGAGGCATTTCGCTCATCCCGGCGATGGTCGGAGCCTTTGGTTTTGCTGAAATTATTTCTGTCATGCGTGTCGAGCATTATGAGGTTGTCAAAACAAAAATTTCGAGGGTTTTGCCCCGCCCGCGCGATGTATTGAAATACTGGAAGACTATTCTGCGCTCAGGCATTATTGGCACTTTTATTGGAGCAATTCCTGGAGTTGGTGAAGATATTGCAGCATGGGTTTCCTATGACATAGCGAAGCGAAGCGCAAAAAAAGAAGATCAGGAGCAATTTGGAAAGGGTTCAATAGAAGGATTGCTCGCTGCCGAGACAGGCAACAATGCCTGTGTTCCAGGCGCCATAATCCCTGTGCTCACGCTTGCCATCCCGGGTTCCGCACCTGCTGCTGTATTGCTAGGCGCGATGCTGATCCATGGCGTTCGTCCCGGACCTCTCATCATGATCGAGTTCCCGACTTTTATCTATGAAGTCATCGCGATGGTGCTCCTCGCTACGATTGCGATGTTCGTTTTGGGACTTTCGCTTGTACGGCCGCTTGTTAAAGTGCTGATGGTTCCACGGCAGAAGCTGATGCCTGTAATTTTCCTGCTGTGTGTTATTGGTTCCTTTGCCCTTCAAGCCAGGCTGTTCGATGTTCTGGTGATGCTGGTATTCGGAATATTAGGCTTCATTCTCCGAGAAATGGATTATCCAATGGCTCCGCTTGTACTTGGCATCATTCTCGGTGATATTCTGGATAAGAATCTCAGGAGAGCTCTCATATTGTCAAATGGCAGTATTGCGCCGTTCTTTACCCGTCCTATCTGTCTCATTCTCTTTGTACTGACCTTGCTGATTGTAGTGACACGGGCGAAATGGTATAAAACCGCGCTAGCGAAGCTGAAAAACTCGCTCAAGCGTGCAGCCTGAGGAAAATTTCATGCCAGCCACGATGACAGATGCTCTTGGATAAATGTATTATCCTGCAATTCAGGATAGGCAGCGCATATTCGATCAATATTTTCCTTCTGACCAGGACTTAGAATTTCTTCCTTGCGCAGGCACCATGTGCCTTCCAAAAGGCCCTGCCTGCGCAAAATTTCATGAATACCGGGGATGCAGCCTGCAAAATCATGAGCAGCATCAAAAATGGCTGAATTGGCATCGGTCAGCCCCTGGGCATACTGAAAAAGCCAATTTGGAATCGATTCCTTGTTCTTTTTGATTGTACGGATAGTTTCGAAAATTTCTACAGCCTTGCTTGTCCAAACTGACCACTGCCCCAGCAATCCGCCTTTGATCTCAAGAACGTGTTCAACTCCTGCAACCGGAATTCGAAACGTAGAAACTAGATCATAGACTATCGCATCATCATTGCCAGTGTAGAGTGCTATTTTCCCCTGCCGTCCCGATTCCGCAGCAGCTCGAACAACATCAAGCGTCTTATATCTATTAAACGGAGCAATCTTGATTCCAATGACATTCTCGATGCAGCAGAATTTTTTCCAGAATTCATACGGCAACACTACGCCGCCTGCTAGCGGCTGCAAATAGAAGCCAATGACTGGTATCTCTCGGGCAATTCTTTCACAGTGTTCTAACATTGAGCCGATTGTTTCATGCTTCATTGCGGCGAGGCTGACCAGACCTGCGTGATATCCTGCTGCCGAAAGAAATTTCGCTTCTCTGACTGCCTGGTCGGTTTTGCCGCAAATTCCCCCAATTTTCATGACTGCTTTTCCTGTTTTTTTTACATGGTCGTCGATGAATCCTGAAATCGACCGAAGCACCGGTTCAAACAGGTTATATTCCGGGTCCCGAATCTGAAACTGGGTAGTATGAACCCCTGCTGCAATGCCGCCCGCTCCTGAATCCAGATAATACCGGATAAGGGCCCGCTGTCGCCGCTCATCAAAATGCC
This sequence comes from uncultured Treponemataceae bacterium, assembly GCA_964654405.1. Taxonomy (GTDB): domain Bacteria; phylum Spirochaetota; class Spirochaetia; order Treponematales; family Rectinemataceae; genus JAJTBL01. The sequence goes on along the minus strand of CAZZJJ010000001.1, from coordinate 9,205 downwards.
GATGCTCATCCAAAGCAAGCGGGATGGCGGGAATGACAGTTCCTGCAGCAAATCGATCATACGCTATCTTAGCTTGAGCGGCGGTATCCATAAGTATTCTCCTTGCATTTGATATTAAAACCGGCCATCCGTAGTTTCAAAATGCGTCGGCTTTCCCAGCGACCTGCCGCCATGCAGCACCCAATCAGCTGTCATGTCGATCATGGCAAGCAAGGGTATTTCAGGATACCCGAATAATTGGGCAGCTTTGGCTGCATTTGACAGATATATGCGATCCGGCATGGCGGAATCGATTCTGAAAATCGGCCTCTTCCCCAATCTTTTACCCAATTCTTCAGCTGCCCATCGTATAGAAACAGTTTCAGGTCCGGTGATGTTGATAATGGCTGCTGGGGATGAGGTCTGTCCAAGGGAGCAGATCGTCTGATTGAGAACGTCCCCTTGCCAGATACAATTAAAAGCACCGTCAGGATTGTCGATTATTGTTTCACTCATTATCTTGTCAGCCAAGTCGCGCAGGACACCGTACCGAAGATCGATAGCATAATTCAATCTCAGAATTGCAACCCGAGTGCCGTAAATCTTTGAAAAATATTGAAATATCCTTTCGCGGCCAAGAGCTGATTGCGCGTAATCGCCAATCGGATCAGGCAGAGAATCTTCCGTAGCTCCCCCAGTCTCTGGTGACAGCAGTCGGTAAACGCAGCCGGTTGAGTACACAACCATGTTCGATGTTTTATATCGTTCTGCTGCATTACGAGGAGCAATAGTGTTAACTGCCCAGGTAAGTTCCTCATTGCCGGCTGTTCCGAATTTTCTCCCTGCCATGAAAACTACATGCTCGGCGTCAGGCAGATTCGCAACATCCTTTGCATTCAGCAAATCACAGGGGATAGTAATAATGCCAGCAACGTCCAGCTTTTTCCTTGCTTCAGAATCTGAAAAGCGCGAGACGCCATAAATTTTCCGAGCTGAGCCAAGAGCAGCAAGGCTTTTCTGAATCATCATGCCGAGCGTCACGCCAATTTTCCCGGCAATCCCAAGTATTGCTATATCACCAGTAAGCTGCGACAAAGTCTCAAGCGCTTCTTGCGATGGAGTTGCCATGAAATCCTCAAGCTGATCTTCTGAATCAAAATGAAGAGGATATACTGCCATAGGAGCCTCCAGAACCCACGATGCGGCCTTTTGCGATAACCATAAGAATTTCAAGGTTGTCATCCAGAATTAAAATATCAGCGTCTTTCCCCGGCTCTATGCTTCCAGTCCGCTTATAAATTCCTGCAAGCTTCGCAGGCGTTGCCGAAAGACTGGTGACAGCATCTTTCAAAGATATCCCTGCCCAGAGCACAGCCTTTCGCAGCAGATGATCAGCTGTCGCTATGCTCCCCGCAAAAGCTTCCCCGGAAGATGTCCATGCGACACCGTCATGCACGCTGACATCCTGCCCGGACTCAGCATCGCCAAGTCGATATATACCATCTCCCATGCCGGCGGCAGCCATCGCGTCGGTAACCATGATGACATTGTCTGCGCCCTTGATTTTAAACACCAGCTGAACCAGGGCTTCTGGAAGATGCATACCATCGACAATGATCTCGGCGGCGAGGGTATCGAGCAGAAGGGTACTTTCCACAACCCCTGGATAGCGAATTCCGCGTTTCCGCGTCACCAGAGAAGTCCCTGAATATAGATGGGTGACGAGCCTGAATCCGGAAGAGACCGCTTCGACGACTTCTGAATACTGCGCATTGCTGTGGCCAATCGAAGGAAGTATACCCAGCCGCGCAAGGATTCTCCCCAGTTCCAAAGCCCCGGGCAGCTCGCAGGCAATTGTCCATCGCCGAATTATTGAAGAAAATTCGAGTATTTTATAGTATTCCTCTGGATCGGGATTTTTAAGGTAGCGGGTATCCTGAGCGCCGCATTGAAGCTCAGAAAGATATGGGCCTTCGATATGGACACCGGCCAGATTCGGCACCGTTCCTTTTTGCATGGCACTTTGCATGGTTTTCAGCATTGAAAGGATGGCTGGAAGCGGGGCAGAAAGTGAGGTTGGAAGAAGGCTTGTCGTCCCATGCTGGAGGTGAAACCAGGCGGCCTTTTGCACCGCTTCTTCGCTTGCGCTCATGAAATCTTCGCCAAGAGCGCCATGGCAGTGCAGATCGACAAACCCGGGAATGACCAATGCTCCGCGCATATCCAGAGTTTTCAGGCTGCCGGATTCTTCGCTAATTCCCCGATTGACCTCTGCAATTTTTCCTTCCGTGATGGTTATGGATCCCTCTTCCAGCATCTCAAAGGGAGTCAGAATTTTGCAGTTTGTCAGCCTCAGGTCTTTACAGGCTTCCATGTTCCTCCCGGTATTCCAGCTTGCTCATCATTGTTTCAAATTTTCGTGCAAATTCGATATACATCGTTTTCCTTTGTTTTGAAGAACTTTGCACTGAAGGATTGTGGTAGACCACAGCTATGTGAGGTTCAATGGTAAAAGCACCTTGATAGCCAGCTTTGAGTATCGTCTCGAGAATTTGTTCGAGCTTGCAGGGACCTTCTCCAGGCATGAAATATTCTTCCTTGCCAGTAGTTGGATTGCGCCAACCATCCTTGATATGCACATGCCGTATGCGGGGAGAAAAAAGCTTCCAAAACTCAAAAGGATTCTGATTAGGCCAAGGTTCCGGCTTGGAAAAATCCGGAGTCAGACAGGGATTTCCGGTATCGAAAAGCAGCATGAGCTGCGGAATCTCATCAAGCAGCTGCTGGGTGGCGGAAAAACTCATTCCGCCATAATTAAGGCAATTTTCATGCACACAGGTTATTCCTGCATCTGCAAACTTGGAACAGATGATTTTAAGTCTCCGGATTCGCTCTTCAGCTCTTTGATCGGCAAGCGGCTTTCCATTCGATCCGAAAAGAATGGCATAGCTCATGATCCTGATCATTTCAGTTCCGAGCAACTTCATTCTTTTAATTGCCCGATCAACGGTCTTTTCTGTCGCGGCAAAATCATCGTTGATTGAAGTTCCCCAATTGGCAATATTTGAGCCAAGGCAATTGACCTTGATGCCTGCTTTTGTCAACTTGTCTGCGCATTGCTTAAAGGCCTTGTCGTCAAGATCAAGAACGTTTTTTCTGTCAATGGAGCGAAGCTCGACATAGCGCCAGCCAAGCTCTCGCGTTACTGCTATCTGTTCATCCAGGCTGTCGCCAGCCTCGTCGGCGAAACCTGAGAGGATCATGCTACATTTCTCCTAGGGAAACCGGCTTGTCCAGCTCAGCGCTTCTGTAAGCAGCTTCAATAAGCCTTACCGCTTTCATGGCTTCTTCGCCGTCTATCAATGGTTCCCGGTTATTCTGAATTGCGTCGATGATATCCAGAAACTGAAGTTTATGTCCGTGGTGGCTGATGGCCGCAGGATCGGAGGCTCCCCCGCCTGTATGTGTCGCGCCAGCGAATTGCTTTCTCACGTATTCGTCATCCGGATTTTCTTCTTTGAATTTCCAGAATGTCAGATTTTCCTCTTCAAGAATGGCACTTCCAGCGGTACCGGATATCTCCAGACGCTTTAAAAAGCCCGGCCAGACCGAAGTCGAACCATGGATTGTTCCGATAGCACCATTTTTGAATCGCACCGCAACAACGGCATTATCTTCAACTTCGATTCCGCTGTGGGCGCTTGTATCCATGCAAGCGTACACTTCTTCGGCATCGCCCATGTACCAGAGCAGCAGATCTATGGCATGAATAGATTGATTGATGAGTGCTCCGCCTCCATCAAGGCTTCTCGTCCCTTTCCATCCTCCCGTACTGTAATAGCTTTGTTCACGCCACCATTTTACTGAAGCTGTCCCCATGGTTAGTTTTCCAAAACGTCCAGCATCGACGGCTTTCTTTACCGTTGAAGCAGCGCTGAAAAATCGAGATGGGAAAATACCTGAAAGAACAACATTATTCTTTTTACAGGCGTCAATTATTTGCTGGCATCGTTCCGTCGAAATTTCAAGTGGCTTTTCAACGATTACATGTTTTCCTGCATGGGCAGCGGCTACTGCCATATCGCGGTGCAGTCCTGACGGCGTACAAACCGTGACAATTTCAAGACTTGGATGCTTCAAAAAATGCTCAATGGAGTTATATGATGTGCAGTGATACTTTGCCCCAAAACCAGCTGCCCGTTCAGAATTGACATCCATACAGGCTTCTAGTTCGGCTCCTTTAATCTCTGACAATGCCCTGGCATGGAATTCCGCAATGAGACCAGTACCGATTATGCCGAATTTCACAGTTTTATTCCTCCTTATTCTTCAACCAGATGAAAAATCTTTTTTTGAAATTGGAGCGCAGCGCTTATGTATCGCTCCGGATCGGCAGGAGTTGTGAAAACTTCCATGCTGATCCAGCCTTCATACCGAAGTTTTTTTATTGCTGAAAATGCGTTCCGGTACTCTGATTTTCCAGTACCGGGGGCGCCGCCATCAATTTCGTTGATATGAATATGTTTGATACATTTAAAATGCTCTTCGATCAGTTTGTCCCATGGCTGCTTCTCATCTCTTGCGTTGTGAAAATCGAACATGGTTTGAAAATATGTGGAATCAATCTGTTGTACCAGTTCGGCGGCTTCTTGGAGAGTGTTGATAAAATTGGTCTGATCGGGCGACAGCGCTTCAATAAGCAGCATTGATTTACTTCCCTCAATCGATTCGATGAAAAAAACCATTTCATCGATAAATCGGCGTATCGCTGAATTTCTTTCCGTGTTATCAGGAATTGTTCTTTGCCTGGGTGAGCCGAGAACCAAAGTCCCCCCGCCGAATTCAAAAGAAAGTTCAAAGAGAAGCTTCAGATGATCCCATGCTTTTCTCCGCGCATCACTATTATCACTGAGCAAATGCATCCCGTCCGGATATGCAAGAAGCCAATGAAAGCCAGAAAATGCCAGCCCCTCGCCTTTCAGTAGCTCGTGAATTTCCACTGCCCTCTTTCTGGCTTGATGAACATTGAAATCAGGGAAGATAGTATATGGAGCAAATTCTATTCCTTCATATCCAGATCTTTTAACAACCGGGATATAGGTTCGTGCATCCATGCTTCCAAAAAGCTCATTGCAGACGGCCAATTTAAATCTATCCATGTTTTTACTGTAGGATACAGCGGCGGGGAAGTCAATGAAACAAAAGATCCTCGGGGTTTATATCGAATTTTTTTCCGAGATCGGTGAGAATGCGAAAGGTTGTGTCATCAATCTTTATGCCGAATTTCGAGGCTTCTTCTTCAGCCTCATACTCTTTCTGCCCCGCGTAATAGACACGGGCTTTGCCTCTCGCCGGCTCCGCGGTACGCAGCGCCTTCAGCATGCTATCCATGCTTTTTTTGAATTCTTCCGGCTTTTGAAACATATCGATTTTCATCGCTGCAAAGCAGTGACTCACCCGGGCTGAAGTCGTTTCAGTATCGGCGACCTGCTGTCCGAAAAGCCCTCCGGACAACACTCCTGTCAGAATATCGACCATCACACCCAGACCATAGCCTTTATATCCGGCATGTATTTCATCATCACCGCCGAGCGGGACAAGCCCACCGCCGCTTCGATGCAGCATATCATCAAGCAAGGCGTTCGCGTTGCCCGCCGGAGCTCCATCCCGGTCTACTGCCCAGCCTCTCGGCAAGGGCTTTCCGAGCCTTGCAAAAACCTCTATCTTTCCCCGTGTCACCGCAGTTGTTGACATATCCAGGACAAAGGCCTTTTCTTCAAACGCCGGAGCAGCAAAGGCGATAGGATTAGTCCCGAACATAACCTGCCTTGCATGTGTCGGAACTCCAAGCGCCGCGGTATTGGTCATGGCCATGCCAATCATGTCATGCGGCAGCGCCATCATGGCGTAATATCCTGCAATGCCGAAATGATTCGAGTTTCTGACAGCAGCAAAAGACATTCCTGCCAGCTCAGCTTTTTCTATCACTTTTTTCATGGTTGCAATACTGACCGGCGCTCCAAGTCCGCCTCTGGCGTCAACCAATAAGGAAACCAGTGTTTCCTTTATTGCCTCAGGCTGGATGTTTGGAATCATCGATCCCTGCTGGAGCCCAGCGACATAACGCGGAAGCCTGGCTATTCCATGCGATGGGATGCCTCGCGCATCGGCAGCCACCAGGACCATAGATTGCTCAAATGCTTGCTGTTCCGGCACCCCGCATGCCATGAAAATGCGCGCTGAAAATCGAATCAGCTTGTTTCTTTCAATTGCTTTCATTGCACTGCTGTCGCTTGTGTCTCTGCCTCAATGGCAAGTTCAATCGCCCTGAAGGTCAGTTCCTGATCATAGGCTGTCGATGTCCTTTCAAGACAGTCCTTTATCAGCCTGCCGAAAAACGGAAAACCGCAAGTTCCGGCAGCATGAATATGCTGTTCTCCTTTATTATTCACCAGGATAACATGATCTCCTTCCGGGTCTGCTGCGACATCTATATACTTCCTCAATTCAATATACCCTTCGGTGCCCTGGATAAAAGTCCTTCCGTCGCCCCAAGCTCCAAGACCATCAGGTGTAAACCAGTTGACGCTGAAATATCCTGTTGTGCCGTTGTTCATCAGCAAGGCTGCGTCACCGAAATCTTCAAAGCGCGGATATTGCTTGTATTTATAATTCCCGGCCCTGCTCGAAGAAATGACGGCATCGGAAGCTCCGCAGAAAAAAAGCAGCTGTTCTATTTGGTGACATCCAATATCGACAAGAATTCCGCCATATCGCGCTTTATCAAAAAACCAGGACGGGCGCTGCGGAATACTGATTCGATGAGGACCCCACCCCGCTACATGAATTACCCGCCCAATCGCGCCGTCCTTAATGAGCTTTTCCGCACAGACAGAAGCTTCAACATGGAGCCGCTCGCTGTAATACACGGCAAACTTTTTTTGAGTTTCCTCGACCGCTCTTCTCGCCTGGGAAACATCTTGCTTTGTGATGCAGGGCGGTTTGTCGCAGAAATAATCCTTTCCAGCTTTCATGACGCGAATACCGAGCTCTGTGCGTCTGTCAGGAAGAATTGCAGAAGCGACAAGCGCGATATCAGGATTTTCGAGAATCTCATGTTCGCTCTCAGCCTTTTTTGCATCCGGGAACACCTTGCAAAAGGCATCCATTTTCATTCTTTCGTTATCATAGACGCATGCTATTTCTGCCCCAGCTTCAACCAGCCCGTTGCACATGCCATAGATATGCCCATGATCCAGTCCGATTACGCCTATCTTGAATGTTCCCGGTTCACAGACTGGAGATACCATGCCCCTCGGCGCGTATGTCTGTCCATCAGCCTTTATCTGCATATCACAAGTATACGCTTATTGCAGCCTGGCGCAAGCGAAATTGATATTGCCTTGTGTTACTATATAACCTATATTTTATAGAGGAGGCACCTATGAACAAAGTAAAAGACATTCTCGCCAAGAAACCGAAAGCTGTTTTCACCGTTCAATCAGACGCAACCCTGTATCAGGCGCTTGAAATCATGGCCGATAAAAATATCGGAGCCATCCTTGTTACCGATAAAAATGGCAAACTGGCTGGAATTTTCAGTGAGCGTGATTTCGCCCGCAAGATTATCATCAAAGGCCGGGATGGAGAAAAAACCACAGTTGGTGAAATCATGACCACTCAGGTGCTTTATGTTGATCCCGAGACGACTATCAATGATTGCATGACGCTCATGACCGAAAAAAAGATCAGACACCTGCCGGTTATGGATAAGGGTGAGCTGGTGGGAATCATCTCAATCGGTGATGTAGTCAAGGCTTATTGCGCCAACCAGGACAGCATTATTGCGGAGCAGGAGTTCCAACTCGGACAGCTTGAGCGCTATATCAACCAGAGTCCCTGATTTCTGCCTGCGTTAAAACAAAAACCGCCCCGCTTGTTTCGGGGCGGACATTGTCTACTGCGGCAAAACATGACAGGCTTGTTCTGTAAAGCTGAACCACACCCGTTCATTGTTACTGTAAAATCCATTATTGATGGGATCATGCGTTACCGCAAGAATCGGCTTGTCTTCGCCGATATCCAATTCATATTCTACCACAGACCCTAGATAGACGGCTTTCGTAACAACACCGCTGCCGAAGCTTGTCTCGGTTTCTTTTGAAGCGAGCACGAATGATTCCGGACGAACCATCATAAATGCCGCATCTCCTTCGCACAAACCTAAAGCTATGCTTGCAGCGCGAACTTCCTTTCCTTTATTGTTCAGGACTGTCCCGCCGCTGTCTTCCTTACCCAGCTTCTTTATTGTGACCGGGAACAGGTTCACTCGTCCAATAAAATCTGCAACAAAGCGATTTTCAGGACGTGAATAGATTTCAAAAGGCGTCCCAACTTGCATGACTTTCCCTTTTTCCATGACAACGATTCGGTCGGATACCGTCATAGCCTCAGCTTGATCATGGGTTACATAGATGCTTGTTATGCCGAAGGTTTGCTGAATTCGCCTGATTTCCACTCGCATCGTTTCACGGAGTTTCGCATCCAGATTGGACAGCGGCTCGTCAAAGAGAAGGACACCGGGCTTATTGACAATTGCGCGCGCTAGAGCAACCCGCTGCTGTTGACCGCCTGACAGCTGATCAGGTCTTCGCTTGGCATAATCGCTGATACCCATGACTTCCATGACTTTCCGCACTTCATCTTTAATTTCGTTTTTCGGCCGGCCTTTCAATTCAAGGCCGAAGCCGACATTCTGCTCGACAGACAGATGCGGAAAAATCGCGTAACTCTGGAAAACCATCGTTGTATCACGTTTATTCGGCGGGTCGTCATTCACGCATCGACCGCCAATCCAAATCTCTCCGGTTGTTGGCGTTTCAAAGCCTGCAACCATTCTGAGCGTGGTTGTCTTGCCGCAGCCCGAAGGTCCAAGCAAGGTGACGAATTCGCCCTCATTGATTTCCAGATTCATATCCCTGACCGCAAGCATTTTTCTGTCTTCCCGCTCAAGATCCGGAAATTCTTTGCTGATATGTATTAATTTGACACTCATGATTTCTCCCTGACCCTAGAAATGAAGCATTGTTCCGCCAAGTTTTCCATACTGAGCTTTCAATACCATTCTGATAAACACTATCGCCAGCCCGACAATTCCAACCAGCAGAACACTATATGCCGCTGCCGCACCCAGATTTCCCGACTCGACCTGCGACATGATATGAAC